>JAFUPZ010000131.1 GCA_017472545.1 bacterium
CATAATTGAATAGATACTTTTTTTGTTTCAGATCAAACCAATTCTCAGCAAACTCTGGAGTAAATTCTTGATAAACTTCAGAGCGTGAGACTGCCAAAGGAATTGACATAAAAAAGACCTCCAATCGTCAGTTCTCAAAACTCAATTTGAGAACTCCAAAAAAAATGAAAAAATCCAGTAATAACAAGGGTTTAAGCGTTATCCGAGCGAATTATCGCACCCACGTATTACATACTTGTGGGAACGCTTATTTTTGCTGCAAATAATGTAATTGAGCATAAAGTTGTTGATACTTAAAACTGCTTATTTTGTTTTGACATTTACGGCAAAAATTATAGTCATATTTTTGGGATCCACCATAAATGACAAAATCATCATCTGGACCAACGTGTCCACAACATGAGCATGTATAATTTCCATCTTTATCAGCTAACATAGTTAAACCTCGCTACGAACTTCAAAATCAAGGAATATCAACACAATATTCAAACACTTTCCCGAAAGGATCCACAAGAGCAAATGAACTTTTAGACCAACGCTTGACTATAAGAGGAAAAACCTGAAGAGCATGTACTAAATTGTCAAAATAACAAACAACAGTATTAGTATCAACATCAATAATTTTAAACATAAAAACCTCACAAACAATCAAAGAAAAGAAACGCTTTAGAACACAAACATGAAAGAGTAAAAGCTCTCTCAGCTGCTGCTTCACCTTCGAGACCATATTCATAACAAAAATCTAAAGCCTCGGGGAAAATTTGTTTAACCAACAATGCTTCTATAAAACTAATTTCCATAAAACCTCACAACTCTTTAAATATACGATTAAAAATAAAACGAAAATAATCACAAAATTGAATAACAAATGCCAAAAAAATCATACACAAAGGTGATAACCAATCAACATAGCCATTCTTTATGTTTTTATTAAATTCAGATTCAAACCATTCAAACCAAAATATTAAAATACTCATAAAAAATATCTTTCAATATATTAAACAAAATCTTTTAACTTCTTTTGACGGTATTTCCTACGATGTAATCTAATCAACCATTTAGGTTTATTTCTTATCATCATCAACACCATATCCCATTGAAGTTAATTTTTGAGCTAACAACAACGTTATAGCAGTAGTTCGTGTTATACCATTATCAGCTGCAAATTGATCAAGATAATACAATACATTACTATTAATATTAGTGTTAATTCTTACTAAATCTCTTTTGGGTCTACTCATAATCTACTCACCCCTAAATTATCTTTATGTATATTATACAGAACATTTATGTACAAATCAATAACTATGCATTACAAATTTAAAAATAAAGTTCTGTATAATATGCTTAAAATGTGAGTAGATTTGCAACAAAATGTGAGTATATACTATCTATTATTCTCACTTTCAAAAGAAGTTCTCATTGCACGATCAAATTTAGCTTGTTCAAATTCCAACCTTAAACAACGTTGATACCATTCTTCATAAAGAAGTTTCTTTAAGAGAAATTCATCAACAGATTGCTTATAGTTTTCAAGATTTGTAACAGTTTTAGTTAAACAAACAACTTTACCTGTCAAATAACTAACATTAGCAACCTGCTTATTAAGCTTGCTTATAGTATTCTCTAAACTCATAATAGTTACAGATGATTTAACACCAGCACGAGCCATATCAAGAAGTTTGTCATAATCAGAACGACTTATATTAACGCTCTCAGAGCCGTTTAAAGCCTTTTTAGATTTAACATGACTATTTATATTATCAATATCTTTAAAGTTCAATTCTGCTTCAGAAACAGCTTCAAACATATTGATTTTTTCAGTCAATTCATCTTCATACGCTTCTATCTCAGATTTCAGTTCATTAATCTGATCTTGATATTCTTTATACTCATCAACGGTAAAAGAATGACCGCGACCTGGTTCTTCTTCAGCAACATCAAGTCCATGAGAAAAACATATATCAGCAAATACATCTCTCTCAGCCTTACGCCAACGGTTAATGGCGTCTTTGCCGGATCCATAACCCATTTCCTTTAGAGCCTGGGCAAGTCCATTTTGAACGCTCATACCACGCTTATAATGACCTACTGGAATATAGTCAATATGTAAATGCGGTGTTTTCTCATCCATATGAATAACAGCATTGAATACATATAAATTTGGATTTCTAACATTCCATTCTTTCATATATTCAACAAGACATTGTTTTGCAATTTCGGCAACATCAGAACCAACCGGCGTGTCGTGCATATCACCAATTTGCACCAAGTCCTCATAAAAGGATTTTTGTTTATTGTTGCCTGTCAAAACAGAGTTGCAAGGCTTACGACCAAACAAACTTTTATAATAATCATCAATCTTCCTATCATTGCGTTTTTGCTTATTGTTATACTCTTCTACAGCTTCAGCGAAAAGATGAATATAAGCATCAGCAACAGATTCTTTAACCAATATTATATTATCTTTTTTACGATTAGGATCAGCGTTTTTAGGCTGAAATGTCCTATTATTGTGTGATAAACTGCCTTTACCTTGACAGTGAGAAATAACTCTATACATAGCCGCCTCCGAGTATAATCATAATTTTAATGTGTACAGAATACGGCGGCTTTACTTTTGTCTTGTCAAAAGTAACCCCTTAGTAGTTGTGACAGGCTGCGCCTATCACAACAACGGGGCTCTGCGAGGCTCTAAAATCTAAAACCAATGCAAAGCATATAAGCCGCGTTAATTTAATCAAATGTAAATAGCTTTCGCGGCATATCCTCGCTACGCTCCGGTATTCCACGGTCTATTGACATTCGATTATTTCCGGCGGTATACGGCTATGCCGAGCAACTCAAGAAAACAGAAGGAATTAGTCAGGTTGCTCGGATCAAGCAGTATACGCCGAAAAACATTAACTTAAATAGTGGTTAATGTTTGTGTTTTTTGCCTTCACAATCTAAAAAAACAGAAGGGCGTACCGCCTATTTTTTGCGGTGATCAATGTGAGGTTCATTCTTATCAATGAACCAATCACGACCAATTTTGACAGCTGTAGAATAACAACCGCGTGCAATTCTCTGGCGTATAGTAGACGTATCAACATTATGCAGAGCCGCGTACTCCTTAACACTAATAAATGAATCAAAATTAATAGATTTCATTCATTACCTCCAAAAACATCAGAAATAAAATAAGAAGAAATTCTTTCAGTGTGAAGAACGGTTTTAAAACCTGGATAATCAAGTGTTTCATATTCTTTACGTGTTATATATTCTAAATAAACCTTGCCAAAGGAGGGACAAACAAAAAGACTGAAACGACCTTCAGCTGTAGGATCATTAAGACCAAAATTCAACCATTCGTCACCATGACTAAAACCGTATTTAGTATACTTAATAGGTTCAATATTAGGATACAAATCCTTAACAAATGAATAAAGCTTAGATTTCTTTAAATACTTCATAACTTAAACCTTTCTGCCGGGATTAACCGCCCGGCTCGGTTAATATTATTTTACTTCAATCCATAACGCGCCTTAATTGCTGCAATTTCTTCAGCATTGGGATATTGGTAATAAGCAACTTCAACCCAATCAGAAGGACAGCACGCCCATACAACAGGGACCTCACGACCATCAACTAATTTTAAAATTGAACGACTTCCATAAGCAATACGTCCGTTAGAATATTCAACAATACAATCACCATCAGAAAGATCAGCAACCTTAGAAAATTTATTCATTCTAAATTCTCTAACAGGTTTCTTTCCGTTAACGATCTCAACAGCATTTTCAAGACTGTCACATATTGAATAGAAATAATATTTTTTATCAAGAGGATTGCGTTTAGTAATTCTTAAAGAATCAACTCCATATGTAGGAAGTTCACCGGGCATACCTGAAATACCGGTATCAACTCGATAATTACCACACACAGAAACAAACTCATACTCTTCGGGGAAAGTATAATCTCTCAAAAAAACAACATTTTTCATAAAAATACTCCTTTTGGTTATGTCGGTTTTCCTTCCCTTCTTTCTGTATATATTATACCACGCATGCGGGGTAAAATGGTGAACAAACTGTAAACAATAATACCCTGTAAGCGTGGTATTTGTAAACAATTTATGAACAAAATTCCCGGGAAAAAATTTGCCGGGGGCAAGCCCCCGGCACCCCGCCAACTATGGCGTTAGTTAGCCTATCAAGTGATAAAAAGTAAAGCACGCTAGTTTTGCGTGCTTTTTACTTTTTAGTATTTATTCCATTTCTTTTCTGGGAACTCTTTTCGGGAAATAGTGTTGAACATTTTCCACATTGGCGGAGTAAAAATTATTCTTCTTGAGAAAGGAACCCAATAGTATTTATCAATGACTTGTTGTGTATTTTTATCTATATCAATATCTTTACCAATCTCACGGCGAATGATAAACCAGGGCAAGAATGTCTTTTTAACAACATATAAGCGTTGAGCTAATACGCGTATAGTCTTATCTACATCATCCCAACCTTGCGAGAATACATCTACAGCACATTCGTAATGACGATGATATTTAAAAAAATATCTTGCTTCGTCCGAAAAAGTCTTAAATTTGCGGCTATTGTATTCAATACCGGCTTCATCGATAATAATTCGTCCATTGACGATCATCTTCTTACCAATATCTTTTTCACAGTCAAGTTCCAACGCTCCGGTAATTGGGACATTTGAATATACCAAACCTTTACGTTTGAGTTCTTTTTTAGTAAGCCAAGCAGCACAAGTAGTTTTACCTGAACCGGGAACACCAAAATAAATACTTAAAATATCTTTTCTTTTAACAATTTCTTTACGAAGTTCTTTTAAAAGTTCTATATCAATTTCATTAGGATTTTTAGGTGTATCAGAAACTTCTTCTAACACTTCATCTAATTCTTTATCTTCAATATAATGCATATATTATAATCACCTATTTATAAAAATAAGGGGCGGAATAAACCGCCCCTACGGGCTCTCTGAGTACAAATTAGTTAACAGAGAGAAGTCTGCGGAAGAGACCAACGCCAAGACCAACAAGGGGGATAATGGCGAAAACAAGCAGAATAGGAGTACTTGTTACAGTAGAGGCTACTGTACCAACCCATTCAATCGCAGATGTGAATACCTGACCTACAGATGTAAGGATTGCTTCCATTTTTTATCTCCTTTCAATAAATTAGTTTACAGACAAAAGTCTGCGGAAGAGACCTACGCCAAGACCAACAAGAGGGATCACCGTGAATACAAGAAGTATAGGGTTTTCCACAATCGTGGTGGCTACATTTCCTACCCAACCGATAGCAGCCGTGAAGATATCACCAACGCTGTCAAGTATGGTGGAAATTGTAACAGTTGTTACTTCACCTTCGGGCATTTTTTTACCTCACTTTATGAAATTAATATCTTAAAGGCATATAGCACAAGAGCTAAGCCTAATAAGCCAAGTAATGAGAATGTATAAGGCGATTCAAATAGCTTGATAATATAAGGTAATGTATCAGTAACTATACTCATTAAA
This sequence comes from bacterium, assembly GCA_017472545.1. Lineage (GTDB taxonomy): Bacteria > Cyanobacteriota > Vampirovibrionia > Gastranaerophilales > Gastranaerophilaceae > Zag111. The sequence continues at coordinate 5,528 of JAFUPZ010000131.1, forward strand.
TCACCTCACACACTGTTTAAAGAGACTGCAAGCAACGATTAAAACGACACAGCCAACAATATATAGAGCAGGTTTTGAAGTCAAAAAAGTACCGATAGCTTGCATCAAATCGTTACTTTCGGAAATCCAAACATTCATCTCTTTACCACTGCTCCTATAATTCTGAAAATAGAGAACAGAATAATACAGAAGATAACAACAGCAGCAATATATTCATAGTTTGTTTGTCCATCAACCAAATGATATTCACCAAATATAGATTGAATTACATCTATCATCTTGTATCTCCTTTCCTATTTTTAGAAATTTTCATATTCTTATTATTACCGCCAGTAGATCTGAACGAACTAACTATACCTGACGCTGAGACAGCAGGATTGCCAAGTCCAAAAAACATTTTAAGAAATCCAATTGACATAATAGCGCCCATCGCGCCAAACATAAGTTGTATAAAACTCAAATCAAATCCAGGAACCTTTGTGGAAGCAAGGAATTGATAGGTATTAAATAATAAACTTTCAATTAATTCTATTGCCATATTACAACGCTCCTACAATTAATTTAGCTATACAACAACCTATAAAAAATAGGAGCATATAGAAAAAGAAATCAAGCACAGGAAAGGGTATGCAAGTTAATATATCACGTATGACAGGATAGAATTTAGAAATACCATCAACAATAGATTGCATAATTAACCTCCGTTACGGAATAGCAGTAATTATTTTGATTACAACGAGAGCAATAACAAAACCTGAAATAGTAGCAACCATTGTATCCAAAGAATTTGAAAAATTAACGGGGAGCCAATCAAACAATCCAGAAAAATTAAAGAAATTAGTTATAAAATCAGTAAAATCATCACCATTAGGATTATTAGGATCAGAAGGGCCGTTGGGAATAATACTATCACCGCCAGCGCTTGAATCCGAATTAACATCAGGTAATTTATTAGTTTCAACAGTAGTAGTAGAACCAGTTTCGGGATCACTATCAACTTCAGTTTCGTTATCTAATTTATCTAATTTAATTTCTTCATCAGGTAATTGGGGAATGTAATAATAATATTTTTCTATAATTTTTCCATATTCATCAGTAGTTTCTTCGGATTCTTCAGTATCAATAGCGCCAGGCTCATCATCACTTAATATATGAGTGGAAGAAAACAACCAATGAAACGGCTCAAATGGAAATTCAACAGTTTTATAAATACTATCAGCATTTCCAGATGCAGCAGGTTTATATTTATAAATATAATTACCAGTATCAGAATTATATGAAATCTTAGTTATAAGCTGGCCGTCCAAAACAGTACCAGTGCCATCCATAACTAATGGATATTTAAACGAAGTAGATCCAGTTAAAATATTAGAATAAGTATTACCCCAAAATTCATACCAAGTAGAATTTTTTATTTTACGTCCAAAAACTACTTCAATACCTACTTTTTCACCATCATTAACAAAAATAGGTTCTCCAATAAAATATTCATTACTATCAGCATAAGCAATTGAATCGGCATCACTATCCATTGGATAATACTTAACATTAACACCAGTAGCTGTGTTATACATTTCTAAACGAGTACGAGTACCAACGTTAGAACTACTAGAAGCTTCATGTTGCTCACCATCAATGTTAAATGAACCTTCGCGCTGACAATGATAAATAACAGTAGAATACTTATCGATAGTAGACCAAGCTTCAGGAACCAAATTACAAAATTCAATCTCTATCGATTCCAAAGGATTTACTTGAACAACCGGAGGGGCATCATAGAAAACCTCAGTAAAACCAGTTAAACTATCAGTGCCAATCATCAAAGAACTATCCCAAACAATACCATCAGAAATAGAAACAACGGATTTTATAGCATTGTTAATATCAGCAACAATATCATCAGTTATAGTCCATGTATCTTGAAAATAGATTTCATCAAGAGCCATTTTAGTTTGATAATCACAATATGTATAAATATCATTAATAACAGTTTCAACTAATTCAGGCTGTGTTGCACAAACAATACCTGTGCCAATCAAAACAGCAGCTAAAACAATTTGACCAGTAGAAGCTGAAGCGATAACACCAGCAATACCAGTAGTACCGCCAGCAGCACCACTGCCAGCAGCAGCACCACCTTTTAGAATATTATCTAAAATAGCATTCCAATCTTCTCCACCAGCTTGTGGAACAGCTTTATTAACAATATATTCTAATTCATACAAAAATGTATTATCAGTCAAGAGAACAGCAGTTGTATTCATAGAATAAGAATAAACATTGTGAAGAGGTATAGAATAATCATAATAAATATTACCATCTTCATCTATCTTAAACACATAGCCTTCAATATCAGTTCCTTCACTAACAGCAACTGCATATGAAGAAAATGTGGTAGTAATTAAAATTGTAAAGGCGGTAACAAGTATTACCGCTATTTTAAAAAATTTGTGCAATACTTGTCACTCCTTTATATATTATTGCTGAACACCTTGCATATTTTGTTTATTTTTATCGAGGGGTAATTGTGTAATGATCAATTTGACCAAAGCGATTGAAAGATACATCAAACTCATCACCAACGTCAGGAAGGATACCATTATGTTTTTCAATAATGTACTGACTGAGAAATTCTTTTCCAGTAGCTTCTCCGACAACGTTGTTACTGGGATATGTACCAAAGATTTCAACACCATTCACTTCTTTACCTGTTTTTTTGGAAGTGTAACTAACATTCTTGTAACCAACAACTTTCATTTCTTTACCTCACAATAGTTATTTTTGTTCATCTTGTATGGGGAGAATACAAGATATATATATTATATACCGAACGTATGTTCGATAATTCTATTATATCAGTATAATTTAATAAATCAATACCTTTAGTTAATAGTTTACAATTTGTTAATAAATATGATATAATATCTTCACCAATTTCACAGAAATTACGTTATAATAGAAATGACACATACTAATGTGTGTGTTAACATAAAAAAGAAGCCGATTTTACTCGACTTCTAAGATAAGTTATTTTTGTTCATCGTTCTGGGGAGAAGATGGAACAAGTGTTCGATATTGGCGATTCTTTCGGTCTTTAATGGTCGAATAGTCGCCATATTTTATTTTAGCCATTAAACCAGTATCAACATCGACCGGAACAAATGAGCCTTTTTGTTTATGGTTATCATTGAGATATGATACCAAATCGCTGAAATCAATATCAAGATCATCTGAATTAGCAGGCTTAGAAATGGCTGATAATGAAGAAATACCACTAACGATACGTCTAAGTAATTTTTCAACGTCAATATTTCTAACATATTCTCTTGACAATTCAGGTTCAAAATCAGTACCAACATCAACACGTCTTAGACGCTGCCAGAAGTCCATATAATGCTCTTCGGTAAAGTCCTTAGGCTTAATACTCTTATCAGCAACAAATGCAATCGTACCGCCTTTAGAAGTCAAATAACGAATAAAGGACTTGCGACATTCATAAACTTTAAGAATATAAGTTCTTAAGCAATCATATTCAGTAGTTACAACAGCATTATCCATTGAATTTGCAAAAGAATCATAGAAAGTGCGATGTGTTTCAAATTCAAAGTTAACAATCATAGTAACAGGTGGTAATACTCTATTGATAACTTTATTATCATCTTCAATCCACGCCGGATCAATCTTCTTTTTAATCTGTGTAGAATTACTATTCTTAGCATAATACTTAGTCTTTAATTTAAGAATAGTATTCTTTAAATCCTCATCCTTACCAAACTGCAAATACCAATCAATACGTGCAATTAGTATACCTACATCATAAGAAGCTTTTTGATAAGCTTGTTCAAGACACCATTTATCATAAGCACTAATCAAACCTTCTTTATGCCATTTATCGATAAAAAACGATTTATAAGCTTGCTCCACAACTTCACGTGTCTTATTGTATGAACGAAAGAATACTGAATTAGATTTACGACTGCCTACGCTAAAGTAATCGATAGACCACTCGTTCTGCGGATCACCGACGGCATTATAAATACGGGTGTTGGTAACACAATGCTTAACCAAATGAGGTCTATCAAACAATTTTTCCATGTTTTGAATGCAGTTTGTATGAAAAGCATAATCAATACGATTCACACCAATCTTAAAAACATCGATTTCAAACTCTTTAAGAAGTTCTAAAAGATGTTTTAAAGAGTATTCAAATGCACCTACATAACCGCGCTGCCAAATACAACGTGAGCGAATCTGTACAACAATACGAGGTGTTGAACGATTAGGAATATTATTTGTAAGTAAGATATCAAATTCCTCGTTATAAGACAAAGTATTGTTATAGAATTTGTATCCAAAAGGATAGTAATCATAGATACCATATTGTGGTGGATCTAATTTAGAACTAAAATGTTCTTTTAATTTCTTAAGATCTAAAAGTAAAGAACCAATACCTATACTAACGACATCACTATGTATATCTTCGTCAAGAAAGACGGAATAATACAAGTTATCATAATTGAATAGATACTTTTTTTGTTTCAGATCAAACCAATTCTCAGCAAACTCTGGAGTAAATTCTTGATAAACTTCAGAGCGTGAGACTGCCAAAGGAATTGACATAAAAAAGACCTCCAATCGTCAGTTCTCAAAAC
>JAFUPZ010000132.1 GCA_017472545.1 bacterium
CTAACAGCAAGTTCATCGTAAAGCATATCTTCATACATTTTTGAAGCGTGGCTATCGTTTCCCATAAGACCAGATTTTTGAACTGTGTTTTTCATAGAAGAAAGCATAATCTTTACAAAATATGATTCTAATTCAAGTGATTTTTCGTAAAGTTTGCTTGTTTTATCGATTTCAACTTTTTTTGATGAATTAGATGCAGAGTTTGCTGCAAATCCTGATGGCAAAGCATTTTTATCTGCATCAGATTTGAATGTTCCAGCAAAGCCAGATGTATATTCACCATTAACTCTACCAGAATCAACTACTTTAGGAGAACTTTCATTTTCGGTCATAAGTGTATCAAGCAAATTCTGAAATTTACTCATTTCATTTTGTAGATTTGCAGATTGACTTGCTGCATATCCATTTGTAATTGAACTTAATCCACTTGATAATCCGTTAATTCCTGTCATAAAAATCCCCCTAAAAAATTAAACTATCATCCTACTTTATCGTTTTAAGTTTACTGCTGCAGAAAGCATTGTATCACTTGTTTGGATTGCTTTTGAACTAAATTCATAAGCTCTTTGTGCTACAATCATTTGTACCATTTCATTTACAACAGAAACATTAGACATTTCCAAAAATTTATGTTTTGTAATACCAGTTCCATCAAAACCAGGACGACTAGCAATAGCATCTCCAGAAGCATTTGATGTTATAAAAAGATTATCTCCCTTTGCTTCAAGACCAGCTGGATTTGCAAAACGATAAAGTTCCATTTGACCAACCTGAATTGGATTATCATCACCTGAAACTTTTACACTAACACGACCATCATCACTAATAGACAAAGTTGAAATATCAAAATTTTCTGGTAAAATGATTTCAGGCATAACTCTTAATCCATTTGAATTAACAAGTTGTCCATTTGAATCTACTTTGAATGAACCATCACGAGTGTAAGCATAACTTCCGTCATACTGTTGAACTCTAAAAAAACCTTCACCAACAATTGCTAAATCTGTAGAAACTTCTGTGTTTTGTAAATTTCCTTGTGCAAACATTCTTTGAGTTGCAGCAACTTTAACACCACTTCCCATTTGTACACCAAGAGGAGTTACTGTATCTTCTGTTGCAGGAGTTCCTGCTGTTTTAATTGTTTGGTAAAGTAAATCTTCAAATTCAACTCGTTGCTTTTTATATCCAGTTGTATTTACATTTGAAAGGTTATTTGAAATTGTATCGATATTTGCTTGTTGACCATTCATTCCAGTTGCAGCTGTCCATAAACTTCGTACCATAAATTTACTCCTTTAGATTACCCTACTATCTCAACATTGCAGTTTTTGACCACAAAGTACTTGTCATTGTATCTTGTGTTTGAATAGTTTTTTGATTTGCTTCGTATGCACGATTTACTTCAATCATTTGAACCATTTCATTTACAACATTTACATTAGAAGATTCAACATAATTTTGAATTATTGTTGGACGTTGTTTGCCTTCTGCTATAAATGCAGGACCAGAAATATCAGTTGCACTATATAAACTTGAACCTTGCTTGTTTATATATCTTTCATTATCAAATCTTACAACTTTAATTCTATCAATTTCTTGCATATTTTCGCTTGTAAAAAGAATACCATCTTCGTTGATTGTAAATTTGTTATCACCAATTTGGATTGGACCATGTTCACCCATTAATTGATATCCTTCTTTTGTTTCAAGATATCCTTCTTTACCGATGATAAAATTTCCGTTACGAGTATAGCGTTCACCATGTGGAGTCATTACTGCAAAGAAACCTTCACCTCCTAATGCAAAATCAGTTTGATTTCCTGTTTCTTTAAATGAACCTTGTTCAAAAATTGTATATAGTTCATTTGTTTCTACACCTAAACCAATTTTTCCGATAATTGGTGCAACATCCGCAGAACCAAATGGAGTTTCATATTCACCATCATCACGCATTCTTCTAAGTAATAATTCTGGAAATGATTTACTTATGGCAACATCTTTTTTGTAACCAGTAGTATCAACATTGGCTAAGTTATTTGAAATTGCATCTAAACGGTATTGTTGTGCATTCATTCCACTAGCACCAATATACCAACCTCGTACCATTTTTTCCCCCTAAAAATTTATTTGCCCACCAGCATTTAAATTATCGGAAGTTTAAAAATAATATTAAGAGAATATTAATCATTTTTATGAGGAAATTAAAAAAAAATATGACAGTAAATTGAGATAAAATATGACAATATATGACAAACTAATTAAATTATAAATTTAATTATGACAAAAATATGACAAAGTAAGAGTTATAATTTAACAAAATACTTTGTCATATTTTATCTGTCATATTATGTGTCTTATTTTAACACTCTTAAAAAAGCATCCTTGTAAGTTTGCTTAAATCTTGCTAAAACAAGAGCGTATTCATCATCATTTAATGGACCAATTAAAACTTGATACATTGAACTTGATGGATTTTTTATTACATATACAGGATATTTTTTACCATGTATATCATAAATATTATTTACATAATCCTTGCTAGATACTGTTGCAATTTGCACATAATATGTTTTACTCTTTACCTGTTTAACCTTAGGTAAATCATTAAAATTTGAAACAGTATTTTTAAACTCATCTGCATCAACAGGAGTTTTATTATTTACTGCTGATTCTTTTTTTTCTGCAACTGCCACTTGAGCAATTTCTGTATTAGGATCAGCTTCTGCTTCTTTTGTATTTTCTGTTGTTTCTGAATCTTCAAGTTCTATTATAATATCAGCAACCATATTATCCATTGAATCAAATAAATCATCAGCTTCAGGTAATTTTGGGTCAGCTTCTTCTAGAACAA
>JAFUPZ010000133.1 GCA_017472545.1 bacterium
CTTGTCCATTCTCCTTCTTGAGGAATTGGAGCAGGTACCCCTTTTACGCCACGAGCTACGCAGCATTTTTCTAGAATTTCATGTGAAACTTGTATATTAGTCATATTCTACTCCCTTCACCTTATATACAAGTAAATTTTACTCCGCTCAAAATATTCAGTCAAGGCAATTGAACTTTTTGCAAAATAATGTTAAAATAGTTTTATACAATATTATGAGGATTGGTTATGATTAAGATAAATAAGCCTGCATTCACACTTTCTGAGGCGTTAATTACCCTAAGTATTGTCGGTGTGTTAGCTGCATTGGTTTTACCTGGATTAGTTAAAAACTCTATAAACCAAGCAAACATTGCATTACTACAAAGTACAGTTGCAAACTTGAACGATGCAATTCAAAGTGAACTTATCAAAAACCAAATTACCAATATTAAAGATACAACTTTATACAAAGATCCACGCAAATTTATGAGAAACAGCTTTGATGTTTCTGAAGAATGCCAAGCTGCATACGATACACCATGTTCTGGCGCAAAATATACAAATTATAATGGAACCTCTGGCGGGATTTTTCATAAAGTGCCAACACTTTTAGCAAACGGAGTTGCAATAGATTTTCTTAACGATAATCCAGCTCCACACATTTTGGTCAGAATTGATTTAAACGGTAGACAGGCTCCAAATGTAGTTGGGGTAGATTTATTTTACTTGAATATTGTTGGTGAAACTGATTTAAAAAACTCTCTTCAAGTTGGAGATGTAAGAGGATTATTACAAGATGGAATTAATGAGGTAGCTTCAACCGTAACAAATAAAAGACTTAAACAACTCTGTGTTAGTGGATTTGGAACGCCATGTTATTTATTATTAGAAAGATCTGGATTTGATCCAAAATATTTGGAAAAATCATACTAAGGAGACATAATGTTTATAAATAAAAAAGCATTTACATTATCGGAATTACTAATCGCACTTGCAATAGTTGGTGCAATTGCTGCTTTGGCGATCCCTTCGGTATCAGAAGATATGAATAGAAAAGTACTAGCTAACCAATTAAAAAATATATCTTTGACCATACAAAACGTTGCAGGTGATCAGCTAGTAAAACATGCAACCCACTCTTTAGAAAATACAGATTTTGCAAAACCTTCAGAATTACTTGATGGTGGAAACTTTGCAATTGCAGATCACTGCACAGTAAGAAGCAACTGCGTTGCATCTAGCTACAAAAGATTAACCTCTGGAACACTTACTTTCCCTGAATACACAACAAGAAAGCTAAAAAATGGGGTTACTATCGCATACGAATTAAGCTCAAACACATCTATTGCTGATGCTGAGGATAAACCCTATGGCATTTTCTACGTAGACCTAAACGGTATTGATAAACCAAATATACTTGGACGTGACCTTTTTGCTTTCCGTATTTCTACAAAAGGTAGAATTTTCGATGGGACAGGTAATAACAAATTAAGTGACAATGATTTGATTAAATATTGCAAAGAAAATACTGGATATACAACAACTTGTTATTCAGTTATAGAACGAAACAACTGGAAAATTACATATTAGCAATAAAAAAGGACATCTAGCAGATGTCCTTTTTTATTAAAATTTTAATGGATAATCGTCCTTAAACTCCCATTGGTCAACTTGTAATAATTTAGTACACCAAGCCCCTGAACTATAGACTGTGCCATCTTCACCATCTCGACATTTTTGAATTAATGTTTCTCTAGACACCCCAGTGATAGCTTCACCACGTGGACAATATGGTCCAAAAAACGTATTTGGGTTACCGTAACAAGATTCGCGCCATTGGTCAGTAAATCCATATAAGAACATATATCTATCAAAACCTGATTTGTTAGGAGCTTTGTCACCATTTACATCATACCAAAACTCTAAAAATTGGCCGACATAAGAAACTCCGAAGCTTGAACCATCACGATAATATACTACGCGTTTATTTTTATCCACATACGCATGACCAAAATACGGATCAATATATTTCAAATAAAATTCAAAACCACCATCTACATCACCCATTGCTGGCTGCGGAAGATTTTTAAAAGATCCATGATCAATTTCCATATCTAAAATAGCATTTTCCATTCTACTATAGAAATTTTTCAATTTCGCAGAATATTCTTTTTTAACCCTCTGGTAATGTAATGTCGGAATTGTCATCGCTGCAACTACACCTACAATTGTCATTGTAAGCATAACTTCTGCCAACGTAAAAGCTAATGATTTTTTCATATATAACTTCCTCTTGTAACTCTCTTAATTATAACAATTTTTCTCGAATACTTCAAGCTTGGAAATCTTATTTGCTAATGACAAATTATAATATTTGTCTTATACTCTGTTTGAGCATTCAAATTAGGAGCTTTTATAATGAAAATTGCACAAAATTTAACTGAATTAGTTGGAAATACTCCATTAGTTAAACTTAACAAAATGAATTCAGGTTATGCTGAGATTTTATTGAAACTAGAGTACTTTAACCCTGCAAACTCTGTAAAAGATAGAGCTGCATTACAAATGATAATTGATGCAGAGCAAGACGGAAGAATAAATAAAGATACCGTAATAATTGAACCAACAAGTGGGAATACAGGTATTGGCTTAGCAATGGTTTGCGCTATTCGCGGATATAAGATTATTCTTACAATGCCTGAATCAATGAGTGAAGAAAGAAGAATGCTATTAAAAGCTTATGGTGCAGAACTTGTTTTAACTCCAGCTACAGAAGGTATGAAAGGTGCTGTAGATAAGGCCAATGAATTACACAAACAAAACCCTAATTCATTTATCCCTGCACAATTTTCAAACCCTTCAAACCCAAAAGCTCACGTTTTGACAACAGCTAATGAAATATGGAAAGACACAGATGGCAAAGTTGATATTATCGTTGCTGGAGTTGGCACAGGGGGGACACTTTGTGGCATTGCAAAAAATTTAAAAGCTAAAAACCCTAATATTAAAATAGTTGCTGTTGAACCTTATAACTCCCAAGTATTGAGCAATAAAACAGCATCACCACATAAGATTCAAGGGATAGGCGCAAACTTTATACCACAAAATTATGATGTAACCTTAGTTGACGAAATCATATCCGTAAAAGACGAAGATGCTATTAAAGTAACTCAACAGCTTCCAAAAGTTGAGGGAATTTTATCAGGTATTTCAGGAGGAGCAAACGTATGGGCTTCAATAGAAGTATCAAAAAGACCTGAAAACAAGGGAAAATACATTGTTACAATAATCCCTGACTGCGGTGATCACTATCTAAGTTGTGGAATTTTTGAATAATTTATATTGAATTTTAATTTATACTTGCAGAGATGTTGAAATTTCATAATTTATCATTAGATAAATGATATGGCGTTTAATAACACAAAAAATTATTATGAAATTTTAGAAGTTAGTGTCGATTCATCCACTGCTGAAATTAAAGCTGCATATAGAAAACTCGCACGCCAATATCATCCTGATATTAACAAATCACCAGAGGCAATCGATAAATTCAAAGAAATTTCAGCCGCTTACGAAACTCTTTCAAATCCAATAGAAAGAGAAAAATATAATATTTTAAAAGGTATTTTTGAGCCACAAAAAACAAAAACTTCATCTCAACAAGCTCAAGAAGAATACAAAAATGCGACAAAAAATCCACCACCTCCAGCACAAGAAAAAACCAAAAAAGACCCCACAGAAAAAAAATCCAGAGAATTTAATCTAATCAAATTCTTCAAATATTTAAATGCAAAATTTAAAAAACAGAAACGAGCAAAAGAAAACAAAAAACCTCAAAAGGGGCAAAATATAACAACAGACGTAACAATTTCACCAGAAGAAGTTATTACAGGAAGTAAAAGAATTATCAATGTTCTTACAACTCAAACTTGCCCTAAATGTAATGGACACAAATTCATAAATGGAGGAAAATGTTCAGAATGCAACGGTTCTGGAGATGTTTCAAGACGAAAAAAAATAACCGTTACAATCCCTAAAGGAATAAAAGATGGTGCCAAACTTCGACTAAAAGGTGAAGGTGGCATCGGCAAAAATGGTGGGCCAACAGGGGATTTATACATTAATGTAAAAATAGAAACCCCAACAAAAGTACACTTTGATAAACAAAATATCTACTACGATGTCCCAATAACTCCATTTGAAGCCGCATTAGGTGAAGAAATAAAAATCCCTACATTTGACGGAACAATTAAATTAAAACTTCCAAAAAACACTTGTTCAGGACAAAAATTCCGTATTGCAGGACAAGGTATTAAGAAAAATGGTAAAATCGGAGATTTAATTGTTACCGTTAGTATTGAATTTTCTCAAGATTTATCGGATGATGAAATTAAGCTATACGAAAAGCTTAAAAATTTATCAAAAGATGATGTGAGAAAGAACTTAGTAAATGAAAACTAGAATTAATGAAATATTTGCGTCAATTCAAGGCGAAGGCCCAGTTGTTGGATACAAACAACTATTTATCAGATTTTGCGGATGCAATCTTAATTGTGAATACTGCGATACAGAATTCACAAACGGAGAAGAATTCACCCCCCAAGAATTAACTCAAAAAATAACATCCGAATATGATTTAAAAAGTTTTCATTCTATTTCTTTAACAGGTGGAGAACCTCTTTTATCTGTGGAATTTTTAAAAGAATTTTTGCCATTAATAAAAGGAAAAACAAAAATATACTTGGAAACTAATGCAACATTAACAAATAATTTGCTAGAGGTAAAAGACTATATTGATATAATTTCTGCAGATATAAAACTTGAATCAGCTACAGGCTTAAACACTTTTGACAAACACGAAAATTTCTTGCAAAACTGCCAAAATATAGAAACTTTTGCAAAAATCGTTTTTGATGAAAAAATTACAAAAGAAGAAATATCTCAATGTTGCAACATTGCCCAAAAGACAGGAATTGAACTAGTTTTACAGCCTAAAATGATAGGTGATAAAATGTCAGTCACTGCAGATTTTTGCAATGAAATATTAGAAAAATTCACACAAAAATATCCAAACTGTAGACTGATTCCACAAGTTCATAAATTTCTAGACGTAAGATAAAACCTAAAAACTACTTTGAGCCTTCTTTTTCAACAGATTCAACAGATTCTGATTCTTCAGCTTTTTCATTTTCTTTTTGAACTTCATCAATCAGAGTATTAGCTTTTTCTAAATCTTCATTTGCGCTTCTATATTCGCCATTAATGATTTTCACGCAAGCTCTCATTGAATAAGCTGAACTATTCTTTGGATCCAAATCAATTGCTTTTTGAAAATCTTCTAATGCACCTTCATTATCATCTAAATTTGATTTCAAAATTCCTCGCATAACGTACATGTCACTAGAACTCGAATTAAGTCCAACCGATTTATCCATATCAACTAATGCATCTTCTTTATTACCTAAATAACTATTAATTGTAGCTCTCCAGTAATATAATTCCGAATTATTTGGATGAAATTCTAATGCTTCATTACATTTATCAAGGGCTTTTGTATATTCCTTAGAATTTACAAGTTGCGCAATATCAGAAATAAGTTGCATTTTCTCCTTATCAAACGAATATGCACAATTTGTACTTAAAAACAAACCTATAACCAAACCTAATAAAACAAAAGCTCTTCTCATGAGTAATTACTCCATAAAATATTTAACACTGATATTATATCATATTAGGAATAAGTTTGCTACATTTTTAAATTGCAAAAGGGGTAAATTTGTAGTAACATATAGCTTATAAGATAGTTGAGGAAAGGTTAAGTTATGGCAATAAGAAAAATCGTACACTATGGAGAACCATCATTAAGAGAACCATCAAAAGAAGTTCATAAAGTATCAAAAAAAATCTCTGAACTTGTAAGAGATTTGTTAGACACAATGTATGCACAAAATGGTGTGGGACTTGCAGCACCTCAAATCGGAGAAAATGTACGAGTTTTTGTTATTGATGTTTCAACAAACAATGAACCTCTTAATCCTATGGTTTTCATCAATCCAAAAATCATTAAAAAAAGTGGGGCTGTAAAAAGTAACGAAGGTTGCTTGAGTTTTCCTGAAGCTTATACAGATGTAAAAAGATATAAAAATGTTATGGTAAAAGCACTAAATGAACACGGCAAACCTTTCGTTATCGAAGCTAAAGACGGTTCATTGTTAGCTCGCGCAATTCAACACGAAAACGACCATTTGGATGGAGTTTTATTTATTGACCATTGCATTAACAGATTTGAAACAGAAGAAGTTCTAAAAAAACATAATTTACCGAACTTAGACCCAGATTTATTAGTTGAAGAAAAAGAATTGGAAGAAGAATTAGCAAAAAATGATTAGGATAGTATTTTTTGGAACCCCTGATATTGGGCTTAAATCGTTAGAATATTTGGATAACTCTAGTGAAATTGAAGTTCTTGCAGTTGTGACTCAACCAGACAAACCTGCAGGAAGAGGTCACAAGCTTCAAGCTTCACCTATAAAAAAATATGCACTAGAACACAATCTTCCTGTATTCCAACCAAAATCAATCAGAAAAGAACCTGAAATTCAAGAAGCACTAAAAAAACTTGAACCAGATTTTTTTGTAACTTTTGCGTTTGGCCAAATTTTATCTCAGGAAGTTTTAGATATTCCAAAATATGAAACTATCAATCTTCACGCTTCCTTGCTACCTAAATATAGAGGAGCAAACCCTATCCAGCGTGCAATTATAAATGGGGATAAAGAAACTGGTATTTGCACAATGATTACGGAATTAGGGCTTGATTGTGGAGATGTTTGTCAAAAATTAGTTATTCCTATTTCAGATACAATGAACTGTGAAGAACTTTGGAATGAAATTGGTGAAAAATCACCTAAAATGATAGAAGAAACATTAATTGGACTAAAAAACAAAACCCTTACACCTGTTAAACAATGTGAAGAAGGGGTTTGTATGGCAAACAAACTAACAAAAGAAGAGTGTGAGATTGATTGGTGCAAATCAAATATCCAAATTCATAACTTAGTAAGAGGAGTTTGCAGATGCCCTAGTGCATTTTTCTACTATAACGACAAACTTATAAAAGTTATAGAAACAACACCAGTTGATGAAGAAATACCAACTGGCATAGTTCGTATCAATTCAAAAGATGGAATTGATGTTGGTTGTGGAATTGGGGCTATAAGACTTTTAAAAGTTAAACCTGAAGGTAAAGGTGAAATGCCTGCTAGAGATTGGTTTAATGGTGTAAAAAAGGGGTAAGCAATAATGACAACAAAAGGGATTAGAGGAGCTATCACAGTTGATGCAAATACTGAAAATGCCTTAAGAGAAGCAACATTAGAACTTTTATGTGAAATATTTGAACAAAATAATATTAAAGGTACTGACAACATCTCTCATATTATTTTCACAACAACAAAGGATCTAAACGCAGCATTCCCTGCAAAATTTCCACGCATAGAATTCGGTTGGGATAATGTTGCTATGATGTGTTATAACGAACTTGATGTACCTAATTCTTTACCGATGTGTTTAAGAGCTCTTGTAGTGTATAACTGTTCAGATGATTTTAATCCAAAATTTATATACTTAAAAGGTGCTAAAAATTTAAGAAAATAAAAAGGTTGATTTTAAAATCAACCTTTTTTATTATTTATTTTAACTATTATAATTTTGTTAATTCTGAAATTGATGGATCTAACAAACGTCTACCAACATTTTCAAATGCAATAGAACAAAGTGTTTTGTTACCATATTTGATAATTTTTTCCACAATACCTCTTCCATATCGAGGGTGAGTAACACTATCACCTGATACAAATTCCTTCTCACCTTCTTCAACAGGAGGTTCAGGCTCTGCTGGGTAAATTGGAGCATCTTGAGGTTCTTCCACATAAGACTCTTCAATAGGTTCTACGATTTCATCTGAACCAAAAGAATCACCTGCTGGCATTTGTGTATCTTCAATAAAATCTAAATCTTCTTCACTTAAAGAATCATTTGCTGGAGCTTCATTGAAATCTTCATCAGAAAAATCATCTTCTGTAATATCAGTCAATTCAGGTAGATTTTCCTCAGGTTGTAGTTCATCTACAGGAAGATTTGATTCTTCAAAAACATCATCAACTTCTGTTACTGCTGCCAAAATATTTGCAACAGGTTTTCTAATTTCTGGATTATCTTCAGCTTTTACTGCTTCCTTAACTTCTTCAATCACTTCATCAACAACTTCTGGTTCAACCGCAAGCTCAGAAAGCTTTGGTAATTCTACTGAAGTTGCAGACTCTTCTACTAACTCAATCGGAGCCTGTTGAATTTCAGGAATAGTTGATGTAACTTCATCTTTTGCTAATTCTTCTTGAGAATCATCTTCAGTTGTAGGTTCAGAATCCTTCATCTCTGGTTGAATATTTTTAACAGGAATTTGAGTACCAAATTCATCAACTCTAACCAACTCGATGTTAGGATCATAAGCTGGTACAAATTGATAACGATCACCCAAAACATCATCTCTTGTTAAATCTAATTCCAAATCAGCCATATCAACAATAAATGGAATACTTTGAGTTAATTTACCAAATGCAATACATTCATCATTGTTTAATTTTGATAAGAATGTATTATACGCTGCAAAATCATGATTTACAGATTGTGGTGCAAACAACAACATATTTTGAGCATGCTGTTTTAATTCATTTGCATATTTGTAAGAACTACTTACCAATGTGGTTGTAAAAATATGATTGTTATTCACAAACTGTTTTAACAATCTCTTGTCTGAATTTTCATCAGTAAGTGGAACAAAGAAATAAATGTATTTTTCAAAAGATTGCAATGTTGTATGAATAAAACCAAGAATTTCACGTTGCAACGATTCATGAACATCTTTCAAATCAATAATAGAACAATTCTTCTCATTTAATTTTTCCTTCAGAGCAAATACTTCTTCTTTTGTATTAGCAAAAACATTTGCATCTCTATATTTTAGAAGTTTGTTCTTTAATAAAGCCAATTCTGGCATTTGCATTTCTTTGTATTGTCCAGCAACAACGTCAACAAAATTATCAATTGGCAAAAATTCATAATCAAGAGTTTTGATATATTGTTGAACAGCATAGAAAATATCTTGAATTACAGCTTTTGTTGTCGCATCAACTTCAGCCAATTCATATTCAAAAATGTAATCAATCATTTTCGAATTCAATGGTAATTTAAAATCTTTACCAAAAACGATTTTGTTATAATCTTCGAAAAGATTACAAGTATCAACAACAACACTCTTTTCTTTCATTTGGAAAAGTTGTCTTATACAGTTTGAAATGAATGTTGTTTTATGAGAATCTTTTTCCGCAAAAACTGTAAAATTGCGTTCAAAAACAGAAACATCTAAAGATAACATGTCTTCTTGCTGAGAAAGATTACCGATTTTTATCGGAGTTTCCATAGGCAAAAGATTTAATAATTCATCAGCAGGCAAGAATGAAACTTCAGAGTTTATGCTTGGAATTGAACCATCATAGTTATCAACAACACCTTCTGAAGTAAAAGTAAATAACAATTTTGCAATCGCAAAATTATTAACTGTATCAGATTTCAAATTAACAAATTGGGCAACATAAGATTTTTCAGGTGTAACCAATACAATGAAACGTCCAAGAATCGGAGTTTCTGTCTCGGAATAGGATAACTTAACCAAATTATTCTTAATTTCAAGTAACTTCATCTTTTGCCCTCTCTGTTTTTAAAAAAATTGTATCATAAACATCAAGAAAACATGCCTTTTATTAAATTAAGTAACACTAAGCTCATCTTGCAAATTGTTATATATTTCAATTGTCAATGGACAAATCTTTAAATCTCTATCAACAAGCGACTTTATAGTTTGCCTATAACTCTGTAATATTGCCTTATTTAGACCATTTTCTTCATCAACAAATTTTCTAATTGGATCAGCATAAATAGCTTCTCTTGTTTTTGTTTCAATTTTATCTGCCAAATAAATTATTTTTTCAAATACTGACATATTTACTTTTCCCAAAGTATGCCAACGAATAGCTGATAAAATTTCTTCATCAACAACACCAAATTCAACCTTAGCAACATATGCACTAACTGGAGCATGCAATGTTTTATAATTTTCCTTTTCAGAATCTTCTATTTCCAGATGTTCATCGATAATTTCTAATAATTTTTGAGTTGTAAAGCATTTTGCACAATCATGCAAAAGCCCTGCAATATAAGCTTTTTCTTCATCTTGCCCGTACTTTTTTGCCAAACTTTTGGCACATTCAGCAGTACCCAACGAATGCTCATATCTTTCTTCGTTTAAATTTTCTTTTAACCAAACCAACAATTTTTCTGTGCTAATTTTTATATAATCCATTTGCTATGATGT
The DNA here is from genome assembly GCA_017472545.1 of bacterium. Lineage (GTDB taxonomy): Bacteria > Cyanobacteriota > Vampirovibrionia > Gastranaerophilales > Gastranaerophilaceae > Zag111. The sequence goes on from JAFUPZ010000133.1 coordinate 10,414, forward strand.
ATTCCTTTACTTCCTGAGCTACATAATCATCAATACTTTCATCGTTTTTGATTTTATTTCTTAACTCTGTTGATGAAATATCTGCATACGGTAAAGTTTGAAATTCAAAATCAAAACCCTTACTCTTTAGATAATCATAACGCGAAATATCAAAATTGTCCTCCCTAACAAAGACGATAAATTTCACCAATTGTTTTAATTCATCAACTTGATACCAAGTTTCAATTTTTTCAAAAGCATCAGTACCTATGATAAAATGAATTTTACCCTCAACCTCGTACAAACTGTACAACTCTTTAATTGTCAAAATTGTGTAAGATTTACCTTCTCTTTTAAATTCAATATCTGATACCTCAAATCTTGGATTTATTTTTACTGCCAATTGAACCATTTTTAATCTATGTTTAGAAAAATCCAAATCTGCATTTTTGTGAGGCGGATTATAAGCAGGAATAAATATAATTTTATCAAAATCATAATGAGAAATTACATCCTGAGCAACTCTTAAATGAGCTTTATGAATAGGATTAAATGTTCCTTGAAAAACACATAATTTCATAGAAAACTCCTAACTTTGACAAATATCTTTTCTATATTTAATGCCATCAAAATGAATTTCTGATAAATCTTCATACAATAAATTTCTTGCTCTTGATAATGTTGAAGCAGATTTTGTTAATACAAAATTTTCACCCTGAACAGTTTTTACAGAATCACCTGAAATAAAATCAATATCATCAGGATTTTCAATCATATTTAATTCTGAAATAGGTTTTCCTTCTTGACGCGCAGACACAACAATTGCAATTGATGAATTTTCGTTAGTCTTAATCTCATCATACTCATCTGCAAATAGTCCTTGAATACAAGCTTCAAAAACATCTACCAAATTTTCTTCAACAGAACTTAAAACTACTCCAGCATCAAAATCCTGAATAAACGGTTTAAATTCGTTAACATAAAATTTATCTTCACCTGTTAAAGTACACTCAACGCCCAAAATACCAACATAAGGTTCACCTTTTTTATCTAGCGCTGTCAAAGTGTTTCTAACAACATTTTCAACTCTTGAAACAATAACCTGAGATACTTTATAATCTGGAGAATAACACGCAACACCTTCGGTTAAAAGTCCGCCATCTCCTTCTTCCATAAATTTATAATTTCCTACAGTCGCAAATGGAATCGCACTGTAGCCATCAGTCATAAAATATACCGTAAAATTATGTCCAAAAGTGAATTCTTCAATTAATACACCTGTTTCATTACGTGAGAATAAATTATCTAAAAACTGTTCCGCAAGAGAAATTGTAGGACAAACAAGCCGATCTCCTTGACTACTTTTTTCACCGCATTTTATAGTTAGTGGAAAAGTTGCAGTTTTCAACCAATCTTGAGCAACATTTTGTTTATCAAAAGTTCCAAACTTATAAGTTTGAGCGTGAATTTTATATAAAAATTTCTTACCAGAAGCCTTGTTTAAAGCAATATTACATGCGCCCTTACTTGGTCCAAAAATATTTTGATCATTTTCCAAAAAAAACGATACCACATCAGACTTAAATGCCTTAAATGAGGCAGGAATAGTCAGGTCGATATTGTTTTCTAATACAAATTTCAACAAACCTGTTAAATCATCTTCTCTTATATCAATATTTTGATAGTAATCAGATTTAATACCATTACCTGAAGCAACAAAAACTTTCTCGACATCTGATAATTTGGCAACCTTTTTTGCCAATGCAGAAACAACCGCTCCATTACCAATAATTAAAATATTTTTCTTAACCTTATCCATAAAATGATTATACTACACAAAATAGAGGATTTTTATTAAGTTATTTTAAAAATTTACCAAAAATTATGATATAATTGTGACAAGAAGAAATTTATCATTAAAAACATACCAAGTAGAAAGGTATAGAGTTAGATGGCTACAAATTTAGTTTCGTTATTAACAAATGCTTTCAAAGCATCTCCAAGAGTAAATATTACAAATCCAGTTATTACTCAAACTTCAAATAATCCGTATAGTAATAACCCTTTTGTAAACTACAACGGAAATAGATATAATCAATTTTATGCACAAAATAAACCAGTAAAAGGCGGATACTTTGCAGGATATTACAACGGAAAACAAAATATTGTCGGAAGAAGACTTTTTGTTGAAGTTTAGTATAAATTTTTATTTTATTTAAAGGAAGAGCGGCTCAAGATTTCATCTTGAGCCGCTTCTTTTATCTTAATTTAATTAATATCTAAATCCATCCGCTTTCATTCTATCAATAACTTCTTGTAATTTTTCATCACTACATACATAAGAAATTCTAAAGAAGCCTTCACCGTATTTTCCGAAAGCATCACCAGGAACTACTACGATACCTGATTTTTCAAGCATATCTTCACAGAATTTGAAAGATGAATCGTACTTTCTTGGAATTGGTAACCACAAATAGAATGTAGTATGAGGAACATTTGCTTCATCAATTTCCCAACCTAATTCTTTCAAACCTTTTACCATAATCGCTTGTTTTCGTTTGAAACCAGCATTTGATTCTGCAATATATTCATCCCCTTCAACAGAGTTTAAAATATATGCACAAGCTTTTTGAAGAGCTTTAAATATGCCATTATCAATTGTAGATTTTCCTTTACAGAAACGAGAAACAGCTTTTTCGTTTCCGCAAATCCAACCCAATCTCCAACCAGTTAGGGCATATGGTTTTGACAAACTATATAATTCTACAGTTACATCTTTTGCCCCTTCAAATTCTAATACTGAAAAAGGTTTTTCGTCTTCTGTAAAATATAAATCGCAATATGCAGCATCAGAGATTAACAATATATTATGTTTTTTACAGAATTCAATAACTGTTTTAACATATTCTTTTGAAGCTGAAACACCCAATGGGTTGTTTGGATAATTGATAATAACAGCTTTAACTTTTTTAGGGTCCAAACCTTCTGCAATCAAGTTTTCCATAACTGAATTCATATCTGGTTGATAGTTATTTGCTGCAGTCAATGGAATAGGGTAAGCTTTACCACCAGAGCACTGAACCATCTGCGAATATGATGCATATCCAGGATCTGGAACCATAATAATTTCTTTTTCTAATTCATCTCTGCTAGGATTAATTAAAAATCTGATTAAATTTGCCAAGCCATCTTTTGAACCTAACAATGAAGCAATTTCTTTATTTGCATCAAGTTCAACTCCAAAACGATTTTTCATACGCTCTGCAATTGCTTGTCTAAAATATGGTTCACCTCTAGTTACAGAATATGTATGAATATTATCTTCAGTTAAAAATTCTTTTAATTTTTCAATTAAAACTGCTGGAGGGTTAGCTGTTGGAGCCCCCATTGATAAAGAAATTGGTGCACGATTTTTCTTAATTAAAGATTCTGACAATTGTGCAGTTTTTTCTTTAAGTTTAACCATAATATATGTATCTAAAGACATCACTTCTTCATTAAATAAATGTTCCATATCCTACTTCCTTTTGCTATTTATTATGCTTGCATTTGCATTGGGCCTTCTAGTGAGGCAGTAACAAATTGTTTTGTATAAGGGGTTTCCTGTTTTAATAATTCAGCTGGCGTACCTTCAAAAACAATTTTACCGTCATACAACATTATAACACGATCAGCCGTTCTTGTGATAGTTGACATCTGATGTGTTACAACAATTGAAGCTGCATTGATTTCATGTTTCAAACGAACAATGTAATCTTCAATCAGAGTCGAAGACATAGGGTCTAACCCTGCCGTTGGTTCATCGTATAAAATAGTATTTGGTTTTGTTACAATTGCACGCGCAAAACTTACACGCTTCTGCATACCACCTGATAATTCTGATGGGAATTTACTTTCAATACCTTTCAAACCAACTAATTCTAATTTTTCAGAAACAATTTTTCTAATTTCTGGTTCTGTATATTTTTTTCTTAAATCTTTTCTTTCCTTTAATGCAAAAGCTATATTATCAGCAACATCAAGAGAATCAAATAAAGCTGAGTACTGAAAAACCATTGCAATATCGCCTTCTGAAGTGATAATTTCACCATTATCATAAGGAATTAAACCACAGATAAGCTTTAATACCGTACTTTTACCTGAACCTGAAAAACCAACAATAGCAAGAACTTCACCGTCATCAACTTTAAATGAAATATCATTGATAACAGTTTTATCGTCAAATTTTTTTATCAGATTTTTTACTTCAATACTCATAATTTATACCTTTATTTTAAAAGAAAAATAAAATTGCGAACACCATATCTAAAACAACAACTGAAATAAATGACCAAACTACAGCCTTTGTTGTTGCAATACCAACACCTTTAGCACCACCTGAAGCATAATATCCACAAGTACAACTAATCAACGCAATCGCCGCACCGAACACCACAGATTTCAAAAGGCAAACACCTAAGTCTTTCATATAAAGCCCCAAACCTGCGGAATCAAAATACGCGCGATAAGACAAACCTGCAAACATATCTGATGTAACTGCCCCCAAAATTACCCCAACAACAGATGCCAAAATAACAACAAACGGCATCATAATTGCACCAGATAATACTCTTGGAACAAACAAATATCGAACAGGATCAACTTGCAAAACTTCGATTGCATCAACTTGTTCAGTAACCCTCATTGTTGCAATTTCAGAAGCTAATGAAGAGCCTATCATTGATGTTAGAGCAAAACCTGACATAATTGCACCAACTTCGCGAACAATTAAAATAGTCATTAGCATTCCGACAAAATTCCCACCACCTTGTTTAACCATCTCATTAGCAACTTGAGATGCAACAATAATTGATGTCATGCCCACAATAGACAAAGTAATAGGTAAAGAACTTACCCCAAACCTATCGCATTGAGAAATCAACTCTTTTAGCTCAATTTCACCCTTCAAAATACATTTTAAGGTGTGAAAACCCAATTGAGAAATTCTACCTAGAGTTTCCAGAAAATCGGCGAACACAACCAAAAATTGTACAAACAGCTTATATGTAGCGGATTGTTTTAGATATTTTTGCAAAACTATCATAACGAAATTATACAAGAAATAAAAAACAGTGTAAACAATAAAAGAGTAGCACTCTTAACAAATAAAATACTATTTGTATTGTTTTATAACAGTTGAAGAAGTTGTTGCTATTCTTGCAGGGTTGTATGGTCTTGCGCCCATTGCATATCTTTGTTGCGGTGTCATTTGTTTAATAATTTTCTTGTGCTCGGCCGCACGGGGCATCACGCCACCAACATCCAAAGAACTTGTTTTATTATCGATATATTTACCCCTGTCATCCTGAACTTGTTTCAGGATCTCACCATTTAACGATTTAGTTTTAACCATTGTAAGATTCTGATTTTCATCAGAATGACGTTTTGTCCCTTCAACTTTTTGGTGTTTTTGACAAGATTTGCAACCGATAGACCACCTAATACCACAAGTTAAAGCCAAGCCATTTCTTCCACCATTTTGAATCATAGCCTGACCATAAGCCATAAGGTGATCTTTCATACGTTTTTGAACACCAACACCATATTGAACATAAGGTTTTACAGACATTTGTGGAAGTTTTACACCATTTGCATAAGCGTTTGTTTCACCCATAATATTCCATACCATATTCACACCCAAATATGGTTGCCAACCATTTTTGAAATTCCCAATAAATTTAACACCTGGAGAAATTTGCAACGAATGGAATGGGTCATTTTGCATTCTCACACCAGCTGCATTTGTATAATCAAAAGTATTTACAAAAGTATAAGACAACAACATAGACGGTTGAATTATAAATTTACCTTCTTTAAATTCGTAATTATACCCTGCTTTATTCGCAATACCTGATAATAACATTGCATAATCTTCATTACCATACATAGTCTGATTATTAGCAACAGAAGCGCCAACAGAAACGGTTGTAGCATTGAAGAAATTCTTTTTATACAATGTCATTGTTCCGCCAAGCATGCCACCGTTTTGAATAGAATCTACCCCTCTGTAACTTTGAGATGCGCCATTATAACCAATAAATCCTGTAATAGCTCTATCCCAACCGTTACCGATTGACTCGATTCCTGTATCAAAACCAATTAATGTACCATATGAAATACTAGAAACTTTTGGTCCATTATCTAAATTTACACTTTCAAAAGTTGCATAAGGTTTTACCCAAACACTACCAACTTCATCATGAGTAAACAATGGTGAAAATCTTCCATTTGCCATAGGAGAAATCGCATATCTATTTTTATTTTTATAAGCCAAACGTTCAGCATAAGGAATATTCATATAGTTATCTGAATTTTGGAATGAATAAGTAAATGTTTGATTCATTGTCCCCAAAGCTCCAACAGTAGAGTTTACTGATGAAGATAGAACAGTTGGATTGAATCCTTTCCCTTCACCTAAAGCCGAACCACCAGCAAATACAAAATAACCACCATCTTTTTTATTTTGATAAGAAATATCATAAACATAAAGTGGAGTTGTTAAAGATGCTGCACC
>JAFUPZ010000001.1 GCA_017472545.1 bacterium
GATCTTTAACTCTTAATAATGAATGATTATCTTCAAGCATTTTAATAATTTGTTTACGAGCTTCATAACGATCTAAACCGTGAAGATTAGATGGAACTTCACCACAAGCCTTCATTTTACCTTCACCATCAATAACCCAAATAGGTTTAAAGTTATGACGTTTACCAACCTCAAAGTCATTTGGATCGTGAGTTGGAGTAATTTTAACCGCACCTGTACCAAAAGATTTATCAACATATTCATCGGCAATAATAGGAATTTCTCTACCAGTCAACGGAATAACAACAGTTTTACCAATTAGTTCTGAATATTTGTAATCCGTAGGGTTAACAGCAATTGCAACATCACCAAAAATAGTTTCAGGACGAGTTGTTGCCACAATAATAGCACCAGATTCACCTTTTAATGGGTAAGAAATTTCCCACAAATGTCCTTGTTCTGTTTCATATTCTGTTTCAACATCAGAAATTGCAGATTGACAACGAGGACACCAGTTTACAATATAAGCACCTTTGTAAATCAAACCTTTTTCATAAAGTCTTACAAAAACTTCTTTTACAGCATCAGAACAACCCTTATCAAAAGTAAATCTTTCACGAGAACGGTCAAAAGATGCACCTAGACGTTTCATTTGGTCTAAAATTGCGCCCTTATGTTGATTTGTCCATTCCCAAGTTCTTTCTAAAAACTTTTCACGACCTAAATCATGACGAGTTAGACCTTCTTTTGCAATCTGTCTTTCAACAACAGCTTGAGTTGCAAGACCTGCGTGATCTGTACCAGGAATCCAAAGAGCTTCATAACCACTCATTCTATGATAACGAACTAAAATATCCTGCAATGTTTCATCCAAAGCATGACCCATATGCAACACCCCAGTAACGTTTGGAGGTGGAATAACCATAGAATATGGTTTTTTCGGGCTTTTTGCATCTGCCTTAAAACACTCATTTTCTTCCCAAAATTTGTAAATACTTTCTTCAGTTTCACCCGCATTATAAACGGTAGGTAAATCTTCAATTTTAATTGCCGGCATTTAAATAATCCTCATATTTATAATCTGTCTATAACAAAAGAATATCACAAAAAAAATCTAATATTCAGATATGTAACAAAACTTGTAAAATGTTGAAAACATATTACAAATGTGGTATAATGGAAGAATAAGATATATTTTATTTCAATGGAGTTTGAGTATGAATTTAAAGAACAAAAAACGAGCATATACCTTGGCAGAAATTATGCTTGTTATTCTTGTTTTAACAATAATTTTTGCAGCTATGGCGCCGATATTTACCAAACGTAAAATTACCCAATATACTGGTAAATACAACGTTTGGAAACACGCAGACCAAGTTTCCAAAGATGCATACTATGATCCTGGTGACCCTAGCTATACAGGTCAGCTATTCTTTGGTGTAACCCCAAGTAGTGGTTTCTCCGTAAGATCAGAATTTTTACCACTATCAAAAATTGTTGTTCGTGCAGGTAACGTATCAACTGATTCATTCCCTCAACGCCATTTCCAATTTAGATGCGGAAGAACTAGCGATGACTCAAATGGTGTATTTGCTGGTACTTGGTATATGAATAGAAGAAATATGTTACTTGGTGGTAGCTATCCAGGTTTAAATACTAGCGAATCAATCGGCGCATTTGATAATACTGCAATTGGTTACAACGCTCTTAACAATTTGGTAACTGGAAGAAGTAACGTTGCTGTTGGTTACTACGCATTATCAAAAGTCGCAACAGCTGAAAATAACGTTGCTGTTGGTTATAATGCTGGTAGACAAAACACAATGGATAATAACGTATTCGTTGGAGCTAACGCAGGGCAAGGTTATAATGGTGAAGAATCTGTATTTATCGGTTATAACGCTGGACGTGGAGCAAAAACAACAGTTACTTCCATTGATAACGCAAAATATAGAAACGTAGCCGTAGGTGCCTATGCTGGTGGTGGCTACAACGGCGCCAACTTAAAATCAAGCAGTAGTGGTATAAATAATAATACAGTATCACATACCCAAAATGCCGCTGGAGATATAACTTCTATTGGTGGTGGTCTTGGAAATACAGCCATAGGCTATGCAGCTCTTGCAAACGTTACTACAGGTACTGAAAACGTTGCAGTTGGTGCATTTGCACTACAAAACTTAACAACTGGTTCTGGTAACGTTGCTATTGGGTATAATGCTTGCGTTAACCTTACAACAGAATCTAAAAAAACTTGTATTGGAGCAAACTCTGGTCCAAGAAAAAAATCTCAAGGTAATAAAGGGTCTGCATTCCTACTATGGCAAAATTATGGTAACGGAGAACCTGTCACTTCAGGTGGAGCTACTGGCGATAACGTAGAAAGAGTTTATATTGGTGCTCCTCCTAAAAACTTCCCTGGCGATGCAATTCTTGAGATTCACAACCCAGAAACAGCATCTGCAGGATTATCTCAAGATACAGATTCAGATACAAATTCTAGCACAACAACAGTTATCAACGGTAACTTAATTGTTAACGGTAGACCATTCTTTACCGTTGGAAGAAACTTATACCACTTCCATGATTTTGGTTCATATGCATCTGGCAAACCTACAAGTATGAACACTGGTGCAGACCTTTCTGACACAAGTAAAAAATCAGAAGTCCACTTGTATGGTTATCGAAAAGGCGATACATCTGGAGGTAAGAACTATTACCAAAGCTGTTCTTCAACTGGACAAGTTAACTCATACTCATTTAGTTCTACAACAAAATGTCCAGATTTAAAAACAGCAAACTACACAGGCTCATCTGGTTCAACAGGATCAGGATCTACTGGTACCGGCGGTTATGGCGGCGGCGGTGGCGGCGGTGGCTGCGATGATTTAAGACTTGAAATAGATGACCCAGGATTAGATCCAGATGAACGCGCAGATAAATTACAACATTTTATGACCCAATGCTCAGATAGAAACTTGAAAAACATTGGAGAACGTTTTGATGGAGGTTTAAATGAAGTTAGAAAACTAAAAGTTTATAATTTCACATTTAAAGACGATAAAAACAAGGTTCCACAAGTTGGTGTTATTGCTCAAGAATTACAAAAAATCTTCCCTAACGCAGTAATGGAAGACCAAAATGGATATTTGAGAATTCGTTGGGATGAAATGTTCTATGCTACAATTAACGCAATTAAAGAACTAGATAAGAAAATCGTTGCGCTTATTAAGCGTACAACAAATGTAGAAACTCAAATTTCTCAACTTGAAAAAGAAAATATTGAACTAAAAGCTCAAGTTGATAACTTGACAGCAAGAGTAAATAAACTAAAAGCTAAATAATTTGAAATAAAATATATCTGAAAGGCATCTAGAAATAGGTGCCTTTTTATTAACTTTTATTATGATTAGATGGTCGAAAATTTGCTAAAAAAAATAGTTTGCACTAAACTATAAATCAATGGCGTGCCGGGTTGGAATTAAAAGACTTACCGGCGGTGAAAATAAATTAAGGAGAAAAAGAAATGACACCAAGAAATTTTTTGTTCACTTCTGAATCAGTTACAGAAGGACACCCCGACAAAGTTTGCGATCAGATTTCTGATGCAATTTTGGATGAATTTTTATCAAAAGATAAACAATCAAGAGTTGCCGCTGAAACAACAGTAACAACTGGTATGGCTCTTGTTTGTGGGGAAATAACAGCTGATTGCTACGTTGATATTCCTCAAGTAGTAAGAAATACAATTAAAAACATTGGTTACGTTGGACTCAATTCAGGCGGTTTTGATGCTGACACTTGCGCTGTATTAACTAGTATCGATGAACAATCAACAGATATTGGTAACGGCGTAAACAAAGCATTTGAAACTAGAGAAAACAATTCTTCAACTTCAACTACTGAAACAGAAGAACTAGGTGCTGGTGACCAAGGTATTATGTTTGGTTACGCTTGTAACGAAACACCAGAACTTATGCCTTTACCAATCAGTTTAGCTCACAAACTATCTTTCAGATTAGCTCAAGTAAGAAAACTAGGCTTGGTAAATTACCTAAGACCAGATGGCAAATCTCAAGTTACTGTAGAATATGTTGACGGAAAACCTTCAAGAATCCACACAGTACTACTTTCAACTCAACACAACCCATCTATCAATGGTATTGAAGACAACCAAAAAGTTCAAGAAATCATTAACGCCGACTTAAGAAAACACGTTATTGACTACGTATTCGCTAGCGAATCTATTAAACCTGATGCAAACACAATAATCTTAATTAACCCATCAGGAAGATTTGTTATCGGTGGACCTCAAGGTGATTCAGGCTTAACAGGTAGAAAAATCATCGTAGATACATATGGTGGATATTCTAGACACGGCGGCGGAGCTTTCTCTGGAAAAGATCCTACAAAAGTTGACAGATCTGCGGCATACGCATCTCGCTATGTTGCTAAAAATATTGTAGCATCTGGCTTAGCTGAAAAATGTGAAATTGAATTAGCTTATGCTATCGGTGTTGCTGAACCTGTATCAATCATGGTTGATACTTTTGGAACAGGTAAAATTTCTGATGATGAAATTTCAGAATTAGTTTCTAAAAACTTCGACTTAAGACCAGCAGCAATTATTAAACAATTCGATTTAAGAAACCTTCCATCTAAAAATGGTGGCAAATTCTATCAATTGTTAGCTGCATATGGTCATATGGGACGTACAGACATTGATGTCCCATGGGAACACACAGATAAAGCTGAAACTCTAAAATCTCAAGCTTGTTCTTGTGCTAGCAGTCTATAATTAAATAGATAGAATAAAGGAAAACCGATTCTTGTATGAGAATCGGTTTTTTATTATAACACATTATAGCTTTTACGATTTTACTTAGTTTTCTTAGCCTCAAGAACTTCAAGTTCCTCAACTAACTTATCAAGTTGAGCATACATTTCTGCGTTATCCTTTTTAAGTGTTGCTATTCTATCTTGATCAGAAGCTATTTTCTTAGCCAAATTATCAATTTTAGCATTTAGAGTTTTGATAGCATTAACCGCAGCATACAACATTTCATCCCAACGAATACTGTAATATCCATCAGAACCTTTTGCTACAGCTTTAGGGAATATACGCTTCAAATCTTGAGCCATAACCCCAACTTGCGGAATCTTATCTTCATCATTTTTGTATGTAAAATTATAAATGTTTAATTTTTTAATTTCATCTAAACCAGCTGTAAACTTATCTCCGACATTTTTAAGTCTAATATCAGAAGTCAAATTAGGACAGCAAGAGTGAGCTTCTTGGTGAGCTAAAGGATTATCAGTTTCCCTTGAACCAAAGTTTTCACCACTTACACCACCAGGTGTCCAAACAAGATTTACCTTGTTACCAGTTGACTGGTCGGTATAATATGCAGCTGAACCATTACAAGTAGCGGTATTATTTGGATGATTAGTTTTTGAGAACCAGTCGTATGAGGTACTTATACCACGAACGGTTTTAGTACTATCTGTAATTTTTGAAGGTAACTTGTAGTTTGTATGACCAGCAAAACTATCACTTACAGATGTACAAATACAGTTTGTACGAACATCATCAAACTTATGTTGGCGGCAACCATTACAACCTTCATAAGATCTTGCATCTCTATCAATACCGTCATATGCACCAAAGACATACATATCACTACTATTTTTAAATAATTTAAACAACATCAAGCCTTTTGGGTTAGATCTGTTATTATGATTACCTTGAACAGCCCTATAAATAGGAGCTTCCATGTAAGTTTGCCCCCTTACAACTAAGTTACCATTAATAATAACTGACTCATCCCCAACAGGATACGGCAACAAACCACTTTTGGAAGTATCAATTGCATCTAACGCACCATGTACTTCAAGCACAGCCATAGGTTTTGATTTATTATTAACGGCATAATCAGCAGGTGGAGTACCTATAAATACACGGTTTACCTTATCTTCCGCCTTAGGCATAGTAAAATCTGGAGCAGAACCTGCACCTATACAAGTAATATTAGAAAAATTATTTGAATTATTTTTACCAA
>JAFUPZ010000134.1 GCA_017472545.1 bacterium
GGGGACTCTTTTTCATCTATAATTTTTCCTTTATGCTACTACTTGAGTTGATACCCAATCTTGAAGAATAGGCATTAAAATTTTCAAGCCAAGTATTAATACGAAGATTGAAACGAAACCAATAATTGCTCCGATTAAATCCTTTTTAGCCTTTTCTCTCGAGCCAGCTTCATCGCTCTTTGCAAGCTTTACACCAAGCACTACGCAGTAGATTGTTCCGATAGTTCCAATCAACGCAATGAGTGGCCAAAGTATTGCATTCAACACCTCCGTAACAGGCTCCAATACTGGGCTAAAATTAATTGCTCCTAACATGTTCATCATTGTATATTTTCCTCCAAATTTTCTTTACTTTCTCTCCATAAAAAACTTGAAGTTCATATAGCAAATTTACTGCAAAAACAAACTGGGTTTCCCTGTTGTGTAAGTAGATGAGTGGCAACTACTTGGTGGTGCAATCTGGTGCAGAGGCAAAACTGCCTGCACCAGTAAAACCCTTGATTTTATCGGGGTTTTAGGCACTTAAAACACCAAGTGGTGCAACTCTTTTCCTGCTTAAATTAAAATGTCACTCCCACAGCTGTTAATTTCTACTTTTCTTCGATATTATCGATTTCTTCAGTAGTTTCTTCTATTGTTGTAATTTCTGCTTTGTTTTTATAGTAGCCAACCTTGTTTTTTACAAGGAATATAATGAGTACAACTACCACTGCAAGCAAGGCTCCGAAGAGTGCAATACTTGCTCCATTCAAAGCATAAATAATTGCGAATTCATAGGTTGTAGAATTGCCAGCTTCATCATAAACAACGAGTTTATAATTGCCGACATTTTTCATTTTTTCTCCTAGTGAATATTCAAAGTTTTCTTCGTTATTTGATGCTACAAAGTAAATAGGATTTTCACTTGCATTTCTTGTTGAGACTTCTGATTTTGTTTGTCCACCATTTGTAGTTCCGACCAAATCTATTGTTGGAGGTGTAGTATCAATTTCTAATTCAAAGGTGTAATTTCTATTTGCTGTTTTATCAAAAACTGTGACCGAATAGAATGCTTGATCTACCAAGTATAAGGTGTTATCTTGAATGTCCAACTCTTGGATTTCATCGTTCATTTTTATTTCTACAATTTCAACTGAAGCGTCTAATCTTTTCTCAATTCTATTAAGTGGAGTGTTCAAAATTTGGAAGTAAAATGCCGTTTGATTTCCTAATTCATCAGTTAACAAAAATGCATATTTTCCATCGTCATTAAGGATTTGTTCAAAGTTGTATTCTATCTTTTCATTGTTGCGATACATGTCAATTGTAAGTTCTTCTTTTGCTATGACTCTAACGCCACCATTAGAAATGCCATCCATAAAAGTGTTGATTTCGAATTCAATTTTGTTGTCAATTCTGAAGTTAAATATTGTTTCGTTGCCTGCTAAATCACTAACAATAATTTCATAATTTCCATTCAATTTTACTTCGCTACCACTGACATAATTTCCTAAATAATTGTCGCCACGATAGATCTTTGCAGAGACATTTTCTTCAGTCCAAACAACCTGAACAAAGCCTGTTGTAGTCTTTGTATTTTCAACACCGATAAGTTCTGCTACAGGAGGAGTTTTATCTATTTCAAATTCGAAATATTTTACATTCCCATAGTCATCGAATACCTTAACAAGATATGATCCCTCGTCATTAAAGTAATTGCAAAATTCATATTCAAAGACTTGACCATCTCTTGTTATTTCAATATTTAATGGCTCGTTGTTAACTATTTGAATACTTTTGTTTGTGTACCTAATTTCATCAATTTCTTTTGCTGAATTATCTTCATAAATCACGAAGTCCAATGTTTTATCTATTTCAAAAACTTTTGAATTTTGGTTACCTAAATCATCGGTTAATGTGATTATATAAACTCCTTGAGCTGATAAAATTTGTCCATTCAAATATTGTGATGGCTCTCCATCATTTACTTTGTATGTGGCTGAATATCCACTTTGGACCTCCCACAATGCATAGACATCAGTTGATGTTGTTGCATTCTCATTTACTCCATATAAAGTAAAGGCAGGTGGAATTGTCCTGATTGTAAACTTGTAAATATTCAGGTTTTCAAAGTCAGTGTTATCATACAAAATAATCTTGTATTCGTTATTTATGTTTTCTCTCGCCATGAAGTTTAAGGTTGTAAGATTTACTTCGCTCGTGCTTGATGGAGTGATAGGGTTTCCATTTTCAAAGGCAACAATTGTATATTTCGTATTATCATAAATGAACTGAACATCCTTGTTCGTTTTGCCATTATGTTTAACACCTTTCAAAACTCCAACCGGTAAATCTTTTTCAAACTTAAACTCGTGAGTGGTAGTTCTTCCAAAATTGTCGGTGATTTCAATTTTGTAAAGCCCACCTTTATTGAAAACATATTGTCGTTTATTGATTCCAATATTAATAATTTCGTTTGAGTCATCGTCAGGATATTCATCATAGCCAAGTTCTCCATTAAGGAGTACATCGTTTCTATACATCTTAATATCGGTGAGCTCGTTGTATTCTTCGCCTGCGATAATTGAAACTTGAAGTTGTTGATTATTATTAATTGTTTGGAATTTAACTCTTGGTGCTTTTCCTAAAAGACATACTTTAAAACTAAAATTATTATTGGCTCTATCATATAAAGTTATCTGATATTCGCCTGTGCCTAATTCACTAAAATTAGGGAGTTCATCCAAATATGTGTAGTTTGAAATTGTGCTATCAGGCTTCTTGATTTTCATTACATACCAAGTATCATTTTCAATAATGCTGTTAATATTAAATTCTTCATAGTAATAAACTAATTCGCCATTAACAGGAATATCGTTTTTAGATATGGTGTGGGTGAAGTTATCTTCTTGTCCATAAACTTTTGCTGTAACCTCTAATATCGGTGCTTGCAAGTCAAGGAATACATAGCAATTAAGTTCATGTCCAACATAGTCAATCTCTCTAATGAGATATAGCCCATGTCCATTTACTTGTTCTCTAAATGGAATATTGTACACAAATTCAGTCCAACCATTTTGTCCATCTTCGATATAGTCGTAATAGATTTTATAACTTTCATTTTCATCAGTTTGCCTAAATACAAAATCATTTCCGATATATGCAGGAACTTTGTCCTCGTTCCAAAGATTATGATAAATATCAGCGCTGATTATATTGCCATAATCATTTGGGAAGATGTCGGTTTTATAGTTGTAATATTGTGGAGAACTAACATAATTTTTTGCATATATTTTGATTGCTTCATCTAGTAAGTTTTCATCAAAGTAATATACATATAAGTTCGGATTATCTGCTGATTTGTAATAGTAGTAATCTCCA
>JAFUPZ010000135.1 GCA_017472545.1 bacterium
AAAAAATTCTTTGGCTAGCGGCTTTTATCACTGATTCAGTAACATTTTCTACATCATATCGATTCAAATATCGAACATTTTTGATGCCATCAATCCCTAAAAAATTTGTCAATTCAGACTTAATACTAAGAGCTTCATTTTCGAAGCCTTCTTTTCTTTCTACATAAATGCGATACATTATTTCATTCTAATGTCTTTTATAATAAATATCAATATTTTTTCTTTATATAGAATGATTTTGCTTTTCAGATTTTAAATTTGCCCCTATAATAGAAGATGGTAAAATTATTTTATTTTGGAGGCATAAAATATGCATTTTAGAAAAATTTTAAATACATTGCTGTTTGCTCTAATAGCAATGTGTTTGGTTTTCTCCCTTGTTGGTTGTGGCAAGAAAGATGGAGAAACTAAAGAACTCAAAATCTATTTACTTGATAAGCCTGATGGAACATGGAATGTTTGGGCTTGGAAATATCCTTCAGGCGGAGATTATGATTCTAAAGGATGGCCAGGAGGAACATATCAATTAACAGAAAGCGACGAAATTGGTGCTTATACAAAAATGGAACTTGATGTTACTTCTGATTTAGGTATTTTATTTGTACATTCATCTGGTAAACCTCAAACTACTGACCTTATTGTACCTAAAGAAATTTTATCAGAATATAAAACTCTTTATTTTATCTACGGAGATACAAATTATTACACAAATACAGATACTCTCAATGGTTTAAAATCTGCAACTCTTACAACAGAAACTACTATTGTAGCTGTAATTCGAGGTTCTTCTTCTGTTAAAGCAAGTGACTTTACTGTAAAAGATAGTTCTGGTGCAACAATAACTGTTACAAATGCAACAATTTCTGGCTCAAAAGCAACTATTACAATTTCTGGAGCAGACATTACTAAAGCACCTTATGAAGTGACATACAAAGGTGTTACAGTTAGTGCATTACCAGTACCAGAATTAACAGACCAACACTTTGTCTATAATAATAACGATGCGCCTCTCGGATTAACAATCGAAGCATCATCAGTAACATTTAGGACTTGGGCTCCATTAGCTTCAGATGTAAAACTTTTAATTTATAAAGATGCAGCTGCAGTTACAAGCAAAACTACTTCTGGTGATCCTATTCAAATGGAAAAAGGTGATAATGGAACTTGGTTCTACATTTCTGATGATATGACACTTGCAGATGGAAAACACTATTACAAATACAGAATCAAAAATGGTTCACAAACAAATGATATTTCTGACATTTGGTCCTATGCAGCAAGTCCTGATTCGGTTGCTTCACAAATTGTAGATATTAACGACTCATCTGTAAAAGGTGATTGGGAACAAAATTATGTAAACCCATTTTCTGGAAATTATACAGATGCTTTAATTTACGAAATGCATGTACGAGATTGGGCAAAAGCATTTGGCGGAACAGGAAAATTTGATGAACTTACTGCAGAATTAGGTAATACAGGAAAATTTGCATCTCACCTTAAAGATTTAGGTATTACCCATGTTCAAATTCTTCCAGCATTTGATTATGCAGAAAAAAATAATAACACAAATTATAACTGGGGATACAATCCTTATCACTACAATGTACCAGAAGGTCGTTATGTTAAAGATATGGTTAATGGAACAGACGCTGTTAAACAATTCCGAAATTTAATCCAAGCATTCCATGATCAAGGAATTGCTGTAATTATGGATGTAGTTTACAACCATACTGCAGGAACAGGTATAAATTCGCTATATGACATGACAATCCCACAATACTTCTATCGTTTGAATACTAGTGGAGGATATTCAAATGGATCTGGATGTGGTAACGAAGTTGCAACAAATCATAAAATGGTTGCAAAATATGTAATTGACTCATTAGTTCACTGGATGGAAGATTATCATATCAATGGTTTCCGTTTTGACCTTATGGGTTGCCATGAACAAGAGTTTATGAAAGAGGTTTACGAAACTTTATACGATATTGATAGTAAAGTTATGGTTTACGGTGAACCTTGGCAAGGAGGAGGAGCACAAACAAAAAATGCTACAGACAAGACTATATCTACAGGAAAAGGATATGGTGTAGGTGCTTTTGAAGATACATTCCGTAACGGTATTAAAGGTGGAGAATTTGGTGGAGTTGAACCAGGCCATGTTCAGGGAACTTATAAAGATGATGATATAATAAGTGGTCTTTTAGGAAAATCAGGTCGTAACAAAACAAACGGAACTTCAAAACCAGGACTTATGTTAAGTTATGTAGAATGTCACGATAACTGCACATTGTTTGATAAACTTGCAATCATTTACCTTGGCAAAAAAGAATACAAAGGTGATTTATTCAAAGCAATTGGTAATAATGGCTTAGCAGAAGTAAAAAAACAAAATACACTTTCAGCAGCCTTTATTTTCTTATCACAAGGAACTCCATTCATCAATGGAGGGCAAGAATTCTTAAGAACAAAGCAAGGTGACCACAACAGTTATCAGTCAGATGATACTATCAATGCTATTGATTTAAATTTCAAAACTAAATACTCAGATGTATACAATACTTACAAAGGTTTGATAGCTTTCAGAAAAGCAAATTCAACTGTTTTTGGTGGAAATACATCTGCTGTAGCTGAAAAAGTAAAAGATGGTGTTACAGAATACAAAGCAGGAGACTACTGCGTATACTTCAATGCAACATCTGCTGATTACGATATTTCTTCTGTAACTGGTTATTCAAATGCAATTGATGTTACATCAGGAACACCTACATCAGTAGATATTCCTTCAAAAGTTCCTGCAAAATCATTTGTAATCCTTGCTAAATAGTTTAACTAAATTTAGTTAAGTTACAAAAATTAAGCCCTAGAAAAGATTTTCTAGGGCTTTTTATTTTTCTTCTATTTGATAAACCTATGTCTACAAACAAAACTCAGAAAGTTATTCTAAAAGTTTTTCGTAAAAGAAAATCGCATTTTTTTGCCGAGTAAGTGCAATTTCTCTTCCTCGATTTGTAAAAAATCTATCATAAAGTTTTGCTAATTTCCTCTTGTATTCTTGAAAAAATGAAATTTCGTTTAGTTGTTCCCCATTTGAAATTTTTCCATTGATTTTTACATAAAGAGGCTCATTTACTTTACCTTTATACATTAATGTTCGTGCAATACCAATTAAACCACAAGCATCTAATTTATCTGCATCAAAAAGAATTTTAGCTTCAATAGTTTCTGGAGGATTTTCGCTTCTAAAT
>JAFUPZ010000136.1 GCA_017472545.1 bacterium
AGTGAAGAGTACCATTCATGTTAGCTGACATACCTGAAGTACCTGAAGCTTCGAATGGTCTTAATGGAGTATTTAACCAAATATCAGAACCACGTTTCAACATACCTGAAAGTTGTAATTCATAACCAGGAAGAACAACAACGTTTTTCAATGAGTGTGAACGGTTCAACAATTTGTTAAACATTTCTTTACCCATAACATCATCTGGGTGGAATTTACCAGCGAAAATAATTTGAACTTTATTTTCTTCTAACAATTTGCCGATTCTATCTTTATCCATCAAGATTAACCATGCACGTTTGTAATCTGCAAATCTTCTTGCCCAAGTAATTGTAAGAACGTCTGGATCAAATCTTTTACCAGCTACGTTTGCAATATATTTGAACAATTCAGCTTTCATTTCGCGTTTAAGAGCTAACAAACCTTCTGGATTATTCTTAACTGGAGTAATTCTTTCATCTTGCCAGTATTCTAGATTTACAGCGTTAGTAATTGCACGGATAGGACATCTGCCTTCTACCCATTCCCACATTTTGTTAGAAACTAAACCGTGTAATTGAGATACAGCGTTAGCAATTCTAGACATTCTTAATGCTGCAACTGTTAAAGAGAAGTTTTCACCACCTAATTGAACAGCAGTATCACGAGATGCACCAGCAAAGAATCCACCTTCCATCAAAGTATCAACCCAGTGAACTTCGTTACCAGCAGCAACAGGAGTGTGAGTTGTAAATACTGTGCGTTTTTTAACTTCGTTTAAATCACCATTGTACTGTCTTAATAATTCAAATGCTGCAGGAAGCGCATGACCTTCGTTCATATGGATAACATCAAAGTTATAACCAACTTGTTGAAGAATTCTTACACCAGCTACACCAAGAACAGTTTCTTGAGCAATTCTAATTTTTTCATTACCATCATATAACTTGTAAGAAATACTTTTAGCCCAATCGCTGTTACCTTCGATGTCTGTAGTTAATAGATATACAGGACAAGTTCCGAACAATTCAGGTCTTACCAAGTATGCTTTAACTTTAACTTTTTCACCAAAAATATCAACCTCTGTTTGAGCGTTAGTTTCTGTTAAGAAATCATAATATTTTCTAATATAAGCAACTTCTACGTTACCAGTTTGGTCAATACGTTGGTCATAATAACCGTAAGACCATAACATTGTTACCCCAACCATTGGCATTTGTAGGTAACCAGCAGATAACATGTGTGAACCTGCCAAAAATCCCAAACCACCAGAATATGTGCTTAGAGATTGATCCATAGCTATTTCCATTGAAAAATATGCTACATTTGGTAATGCCATAATTTACCTCTCTTCTTTTATAACTTCTATACTCTAAATTTTTCATGTACACACAAACGTGCTCTAACATTTTAGCATATAAATCGAAAAAATCCAATAAATTATTGTATAAGATACCCAAAATAAGACTACACCAGAGTTATAAGTGTAAACAAAATTTACAATTACTTACTCTCAGAGATTTTTTTTGCCGCCATACAAAGCATACCTACCCCAGTCGCTACGCCCAATAAAATAACAAGTATACCACATTTTGCAAGGGCAGATAATGATTTTGGTACTGGTAAATCTTTTATATATAAATCTGAAGCGTTCTTACAGAAAATTTTGTGGATCAATTCCTCTGCACTATCTGGAAACGCTTCTTTTATAGCAGTTTTAACATCTTGAACGACATTTGAATAAGCCTTAAAAGTATCTCCACCATACTCACCAAAACAACCTAGTGGGGCATCTGAGCCAAATAAAATTCTATGTGTCATATCACCTTTTGATGTTTCTTGCAATTTTTTGATAGCAGTTACTATGTCTGATTTTGCTGAAGTATCCGCATTTACCCACGAAATATCAACAAACAGATTTGCATCACCCTTTTCTACAGCCTGAACAACAACATCTACAGCTTCCTGAGCGTTTTTACCCTCATTACCGCCCATATGTGCCATAATTATAGGGGTATCCTTATGTCTTTTTGCTAATTCATAAATCTGTTCAGGTCGAGAAAGTTCTGAATGTTTCCCTACACTTCCATCTGTATAAACTACATCATAAGTACTTGCGCTATGAAACAGACAAGGAATTGAATTCTTTTGAGCAAAAGCAATATAGTTATCATAAATACTACTATTTGCAGGAACACCAATATTTTCTGGATGAAATTTCAATCCAATAAATCGATGTGGAAATTCTTTAAAAAGCTTACCTAACATTTCAGTATTACCATTTGTCATATTAGGTTTTGCAACAGCTAATGGTAAAAACTTTTGATTTGCAGAAAGTTCTGATAACAATGCTCTATTACCTATGTATTCATTAACAGTTTTGTCATTTATACATTCAAGAGAAGATACAAACATTTTTTCTACAGTATCCCCATTTTCCAACGGCTGTTTAACAAACTCATCAATAGACGAGATTGGATACTCTTTATTACCCCATTTTCCTATATGAACATGGGAATCAATTATTTTATTACTACAAAAAGAAACACCATTAACAGAAACGACCTTCATAAACACCTCTTATGTTCTTACTTTATCTAAGAATTTCCTTAGAGCTATTTTTACGTGTGCATAATTTAATCCACCTTGTAAATATGCAACAAAAGGTTCCCTCATTGGGCCATCGGCAGACAGTTCAATTGTAGAACCTTCAATAAAAGTACCACCCGCCATTATAACCTTATCCTCATAACCTGGAATATTTTCAGGAATCGGAGTTACATACCCATTCACAGGTGATAACGATTGTACTGTTCTGCAAAATTCTTCTAATGGCTCAGGAGCTCCAAATGTGATATTTTGAATAATATCAGTACGTTTTTCATAATATTTTGGATAAGAATTATAGCCAATCTCATCAAAGATTTTAGATGCTAAAACCGCACCCTTTAATGCATCAGATACAACTGATGGTGCCATAAATAAACCTTGAAACATTAATCTATGCTGATTAAACATCGCACCACCTTCTGAACCAATACCAGGTGCTGTCAACCTTACTGCAGCACGCTCAACATAAAGTTCTTTACCTGCAATATAACCTCCAGCTTCAACGATGCCACCACCTGCGTTTTTAATCAAAGAACCAGCCATTAAATCTGCTCCGACTTCTAGAGGTTCTTTGGCATCAACAAATTCACCATAACAGTTATCCACAAAACAAATACAGTTTGGATTTTTTGATTTTACTACTTTGCAAATTTTTTCAATAGTTTCAATAGTTAAAGATTTTCTTGTTGAATAACCTTTAGAGCGTTGAATTAAAACCATAGTAACTGATTCATCAATTTTTTGTTCTAGTGCTTCAAAATCAATATCTGAACCATTTAAAAGAGGAACTTCATCATACAAAACGCCATTACCAATCAATGAAGCTCGTTTTGTTTCTTCATCTCCCATAACTCCGATAACTTCTTGCATTGTATCGTATGGTGCTCCAGCAACAGAAACCAATTTATCACCATATTTCAAGTTACCAAACAAAGCACAAGCTAAAGTATGCGTACCTGATGCAAAATGCACTCTCACAAGAGCTTTTTCTGCCTTAAAAACATCTGCAAATACTCTATCAAGAACTTCTCGACCCAAATCATCGTGCCCATATCCAGAAACAGTATAGAAATGTTCAGGTGCAACTTTATTATCAATAAAAGCATTCAACACTTTTTCTTGGTTAAAATCTCTGATTTCATCAATTATTTCAAATTGTTCTCTAATACTATTTTCCGCTTGTTTAATAAGTTCTTTGTTTGTAATCATTTTTCATATCCCTCTAACTAGATAATATTACAAACAGGTGGAAATGTATAGTAATTTAAACACTAAGAGAATGTGAAAAATCACAAATAAATTTATACTCTTGATATGAAAAGAATCATCTTTATATTACTCTTATTAAATTTACCCTCAGCTTTTGCAAATCAGTATGGCTTATACACCCCAGAAAGTTATACGAAAGGATTTCAACCACAGTCAGGGGAGCGAATTTTATTCATAATGGACTTTTCAAACAGTATGACAGAACCTCTTGAAGGGTCAACAAAAGTTGATTTAATGCTTCGCACAATGCAAGAGATTTTACCAAAAATCAATCCAAATACTTGGGTTGGGTTAAGGATTTATGGACATAAAATGGGATTTACACCAATTGAAGCGTGCAAAGCATCTTCTCTAATTACAACAATAGATAGAAACAACAGCGGAGATATAGAAAACGCACTATTTAGGACTAAACCAAGAGGAATGACTCCAATAACATATTCACTTAAACAAGCGATAAAATATGATTTTATGGGATTTAACGGTAAAAAACATATTATTCTAATGACAGACGGTGGAGAGAATTGCGACGAGAGTCCCTGCACATTTGTTATGAACCTAATCAGAATCAGACGAGATGTTACAATTGATGTTATAGCATTCAACGTCAAAGATTCTGATGATTTAGAACAGTTAGAATGTACAGCACTTGTCACCAGTGGAAAGTTTTATAACGCACAAACTGCAGCCGAATTATTAAATGGATTCAACGAGAGTATCAACGGAGTAAAAAACGTAGAAGCCAAGATAATCTTGCCAAAATAAACCAAATGTCATCCTGAACTTTACAAAGCGAACCGCTGAGTTGAGACGAAGCATGTGAGTCCGTATGCGTTAGCTGTTTCAGGATCTCACCATTTAGCGACTCTGTTTGCAATATTGTGAGATTCTGACTTTCGTCAGAATGACAGAAACAAATAATCTTATAAACCAGTTTTGCTATCCAAATTCAGATGTTCAACCACACTCAAAATCGAATCTAATTCGTTGTAAATTTTGTAATAAGCCTCGAAATTCAACAAACTTTTATTTATATCAACTTCAAAGAAGTTTTCACGCGAAGGAATATACAAATATACAAAACCTTCTTTAAAAGAAGCAGATACAACATTTCCACCACCTATATTAAAACTAAAGCCGCCGATAGAAAGGTTCATCTTAGGTAGTGAATCTAAAATTTGTTTTTGAGTATTATCAGGTTTGTAATCTAAACCTTTTGTTTTTGCTTCAGCTTTTGCTCGTTCCCCACTGAAAGAAAACGCCAAACGCTCAAGTCTTTCAATAAAAGCCGTTGTTAAAATATAACGAGCTTCAATTTGGTCAGTAGCAAAAACATCCCTGTATTTCATAAAATCAACTGATTCTAGTTCAACTTTATCAAACCCTTTAACCTTTGAAACTCGTCCTTTTTCGCCTACTACAGTAGCACCTGTAAAATGTTTTTTCATTTGAATTTTTACAACCAAACCTGAAAAA
The DNA here is from genome assembly GCA_017472545.1 of bacterium. Classification (GTDB taxonomy): domain Bacteria; phylum Cyanobacteriota; class Vampirovibrionia; order Gastranaerophilales; family Gastranaerophilaceae; genus Zag111. The sequence continues at coordinate 5,335 of JAFUPZ010000136.1, forward strand.
TCTGTGACAGTTCTACGATTTTTGCCACTACCTTCGGTGTGCTGTAAAGTTGACTCTGATATAACAAAGTTAAATCCATTATGAGCGCCAATAATAACATCATCAGTTCGCTTTCTTGTTGCTCTTGGGAACAAACCAAGAGATGTCATTTCGTCTAAATCAATAACCTCTGTATTTGGAGAGAAATACAAATTTCCATACATTGATAAAACTTTTGGAATAACCTCTTGTTTTAATTTTACTCTAATAGGAGCAGATATAGCACTATAAATAATAAACGCCACAAATAGTGAAGGTATTATCACTTTAAAAGGAACACTTAGATCAATTACAAATTCTTGATAGCCTGTTGAAACAGAATGAATACAACTAAACAAGAAACATAGACCAATTATAATAAACAAAGAAATTCCAGTAATAAAAGCCCATTTTCGCGCCTTTTTCAAGGTCGCAACACGTTCCGGCTCTAATTTTTCTAGCATAGGAACAAACTTTTCATCATAAATCTTTTTAAACTCTTCTCTTGTAATCTCTGCCATACAACTCTCCTATTATAAGAATTATTTTACAAGTTTTGGCAACACAATACAATAATCAAAACAGATGAAATTTTATTATTATGATTAATATATCATTTACACCTACCGGTGAAACGAGCACACTAATTTCTGCAATTTAACAACCATTACCAGCATTTGGTAGCATGATACCCCGTCCGGCGAGGACCCCTAGTCTACTGAGAAGATTTCACGAATATCGTCCATTGTAAGTGATTTTGTAATATTTCTATCAACAGAAATTACGCTATCAACAAGATTTCGTTTGATTGTTTTAAGTTTTTGGATTTTCTCTTCAACAGTATTTTTCGTAATAAGCCTATATACAAATACTTTCTTAGTTTGACCAATACGATAAGCACGGTCTGTTGCTTGGTCTTCGACCGCAGGGTTCCACCAAGGGTCGTAGTGGATGACATAATCCGCACCAGTCAAGTTCAAACCAGTACCACCAGCTTTTAATGAAATCAAGAAAATCTTAATTGTCGGATCAGAATTAAATCTTTCAACTGCACCTTGACGGTCTTTAGTTTTACCTGTTAAGTATTCATACTTAATACCAGTCTTATCAAGCCAAGCTTTGATAATATCCAACATATCAACGAATTGGCTGAATAATAGAATTCTGTGACCTTCTGATACAATTTCTTCAAGCATATATTTAAGTTTTTCAAACTTACCTGAAGAAATAATATTTTTAATATTGTCTTTATCATAAAGTTTAGGGTGACAACAGATTTGACGCATACGAAGAAGAGCTGAGAAGATAGACAACCTACTCTTTTCAAGACCATTTTGTTCAATAGATTTGAACAATTCTTCTTTCGTACTATCAAGTACTTGTAAGTAGAAATCTCTTTGCTCATCTGTAAGTTCGCAGTATGCGATATTTTCAACTTTATCTGGCAAATCTTTTGCAACATCTCGCTTCATACGGCGTAAGATGAATGGATAAATTTGAAGTTTTAAACGTTTTTCAACAATCTTGTCTTGGCGTTCCATAATCGGATTTACGTAGCGAGAATTAAAATCTGCCATTGAGAACAAGAAACCTGGCATCAAGAAGTCAAATACTGACCACAATTCTTCCAATTTGTTTTCAATTGGAGTACCAGAAAGTGCCAACTTGTGTTGAGAATTTAATTGTTTAACCGCTTGCGCAGTTTGAGAAGTCGCATTTTTGATATTTTGAGATTCATCCAAGATAACATAGCGGAAATTGATGTCTTTTAACTTATCAATATCACGTCTTAAAAGCGCATA
>JAFUPZ010000137.1 GCA_017472545.1 bacterium
AACATTTAAATTAGATAGTTTACCACTTATTAACATGTCAGTTTCATACTTCCCAACATTGGGTACTATCCAAGTTATTGGTGGTTCTGAATCTCAAATCGAAATGATTAGAGATTATATTGCAATGAACGATAAGAAAACACCTCAAGCTTACTTAGAAGTTCAAATTATTTCATTGTCTGAATCAGGTAGTAAAACATTAGATAACACTTGGTCTTACTACAGCAAGAACTTCTCATTCAACGCAGGTGGAGGTGGCGGCTTCTCAACTGACCCAATGTATCCTGTATTCTTCTCAGGTAAAGGTTATACTTTAGTTGATACAGAATCTTGGGATTCAGAAAAGAATGCTTATGAAACAGCTGGTAAAGTTGGAAGATGGAGTGGTTCTTCTCAATTGGTATATGCAGTTAACTACTTAGTAGAAAACAAAAAAGGTAGAGTATTGGCTAACCCAAGAGTTCTATTAACAAGTGGTCAAACTTCTACAATCGACTTGACAGCAGACTACGTTTCTAAAGTAACATCTCAATACTTGGATTCAGGTTCAGCATCTGGTTCTGCTCAAGTTCAAAAAGAATATGAAATTCAAGATGATAACGGTATCAAAGTTACAATTACACCTTTCATCAGCCCAGATGGCTATGTAACTCTTGATATTAAACCAGAATACAAAACAATTGCTTCACAAATTTATACAACAGGTGAAACTGGTGAACAAGAATTGGCAGTTACATTACTACAAAGAAGAGACCTTGACTTGAAAGGTGTTCGTATTAAAGATGGTGAAACTTTAGTTATCGGTGGTATGATTCAAGAAACTGAAACTAAAACAGTATCAAAAATCCCATTCTTAGGCGATATTCCAGTTGTAGGTATGTTCTTCAGAAGTACAAACACATCTAAAGAAAAGACTGAAATGGTTATTATGTTGACTCCTCAAATAGTAATCGATACAGAAGATGCTGTGGCTGATGATAACATGCTATAGGAAGTAATTTAAAAGTACAAAACAGTTAGTTAATACACAGAAGAAAAGAAAAGTATATAAATAAATGAACGCACTAATTTTAAGATTAAAAAACAGTATAGATCAGAGTATACTTGAACGTATAGATAAGAAACTAATGGGACAATACCATTTCGTACCTATTAGTGTAAAGGATGCTTTTCTTTTCGTTGCTGTGTCAAAGAATTCTAATAAGGATGAGATTAGCAACTTATTAAAAAAATCATTCCAACAATCAATCAAGTTTATGTTGGTTGGTGAAGACGATTTAAAAGAATTGTTAGCTTCATTCTTATCAAATGATCAAATTTCAGAGGTGCCAACAGGTGGTAGTGCTCCAGAAACTCCAGCAAAAGCTGCTGCAGCTCCTCCTCCATCTCAACCTACTAACACAAGCAAATTAGGTGAAATGCTTATTTCACAAGGTCTTGTGTCTGAAGTTGATTTGATGAAAGCTTTGGCTGCTTCTAAACGTAAAGGTGTTCCTATTGGTTCAACTTTATTTGAAATGGGTTTGATTACCTTAGATCAATTAAAAGAAGTTTTGCATGACCAATCTGGTTATGATATGGTAACGGCTGATCAATTAGTTGATCAAAAGAAATTCGTTGGTATTTTGCCTGAAGATTTTATCAGAGCAAACTCAGTTATTCCGATTTCTTCAGACGGTAAAACTCTTATTTTAGGGGTTGTAAAACCTATAAAAATGGAAGTCTTAAAAGAGATTATCTATTTAACAGGTCAAAACCCAAAACAATTATTGATGACTCACCACGAGTTCCAGAACTCAATGAACACATTCTTCTCTGTTCAGAAAAAGCAAACAGATGAGATTATTGAGCAAATTAAATCTGAAACTCTTGATGATGAAGGTGAAGCAACACTTTGGGAACAAGTAGATGCTGAATTACAAGATTCTACAGGTTCTGTTGCTAAGTTTGTTAACCAAATTATCACAAACGGTATTGATAATAAGGTTTCCGATATTCACATCGAGCCTAGATTATCTGGTTATATTGTAAGATACAGAAAAGACGGTATGTTACAAAAGGTTCTAGATGTTCCTGCAAAAGTTGAAACATCTGTTATTGCTCGTTTCAAGGTTATGGCGAGAATGAACATTGCAGAAAACAGAAGACCTCAGGATGGTACGTTCTCAATTTCATACAGAGATTGTTCTTACGACTTCCGTATTAACACACTTCCTGTATCTGGTAAAGAGAAGGTCTGTATTCGTATCTTGGCTCCAGCTGTATCTCTTGCTTCTAACGATAAAGAGATTAAACTTGTTGGTGCAACTGAAGCAGAACTTGATAAAATTAAACAAATGGTATCTTGTCCAAACGGTATCATCTTGACATCAGGTCCTACAGGTTCTGGTAAAACTACAACATTGTATTCTGTATTGAAAAGTTTGAACGATGAATCAGTTAACATTACCACAATTGAGGATCCGATAGAAATTAAGTTGGAAGGTATTAACCAATCTCAAATTAACGCAAAAGCGGGTATTACATTTGCATCATGTATGCGTGCTATCTTGCGTCAAGACCCTGACATCATTCTAGTCGGTGAGATTCGTGACTACGAAACTCTTGAAATTGCTATTTCAGCAGCACTTACAGGTCACTTAGTATTAAGTACAGTCCACACAAACTCTGCTGCAGCAACTGTTACTCGTATGATTGAAATGGGTGCAAAAGACTACTTGGTATCTTCAACATTATCAGGTGTAATCGCTCAACGTCTTGTAAGAAGAATTTGTGATGATTGTAAAGAAGAATACTATCCAACTAAAGAAGAAGCAATGATGATTACTCGTGATCCTGCAAAAATTGAAGAGTTAATGAAAACTCCGATTTATAAAGCAAAAGGATGTAACAAATGTGGCTTCCAAGGTTATAAAGGACGTTTGGGTGTATACGAAGTTATGTTAATTTCAAAAGAAATTAAGAAACTTATTGCTCAAGGTGCTCACGATTTGGAAATTGAAGAATGCGCAGTTAGAGATGGTATGAGAACATTACAAGGATGTTGTTATGGTCACATCTTGGCTGGTCAAACTACAATTGAAGAATTTGTCAGAGTATTGGGTATGGCAGGCGAATAGGTGAATAAATGACTATTTATAATTATACAGCGATTAAGGATGGAACTAATGAGGTAGTTAAGGGGAAGGTTGAAGCAGATGACCTGCGTGAAGCCCGTGCTGCCGTACGTGAACTAGGATTTACTCCAACTAATATTGTTGAAGAAAAAGCTGTTGGTAAAAATGAAGATAAGAAAAAGCCATTAGGTAAGATGCCTAAGTTAGGTTTGGCTGAACAAATTGACTTTACTTCTACTTTACAAATTTTGGCTGCAGCAGGTATTCCTATTATTGAATCGTTACTGTTCATCGAAAACGATGCTGCAAAATTAAAAATCAGACAATGTGCTACAGAGTTAAGACGTCAAATTATGAACGGTGGTACATTTGCTGGTACAGTTGCTAAATATCCGGAACAATTTGGTCAGGTTTATATCGGTCTAGTAAGAGCCGGTGAAGATGCCGGTGAATTGGAAAAAACCCTTGATCGTTTGTTGGAATTGTTAAATAAACAAGCTGCAATTAGAAGTAAAGTTATTGGTACATTGATGTATCCGGTATTCGTAATTCTATTGGCGGTATTTATTGTAATTGTCATGTTGGTATTCGTATTCCCAGTATTTAAAGAGATGTTTGACTCAATGGGTATGCAATTGCCTTGGATTACAAGAGTTTTGATGGAAATGGGTCTATGGATGAAGAAAAACTGGTATGCAATTCCTCTTGCTTTTGCTGCAATTGGTGCATTCATTAGATTCTTATTCACATGGAAACCAAGTAAATGGAAAATTGACGAAATTGTATTAAAAATTCCTGTATTAACAGATTTAATTCAATATTCAAACTTTGCAAACTTTATCGCAGTAATGCAAGTTGCATATGACGCAGGTGTTCCGATTTTGGAATGTTTGTATTTGTCTAACTTAACTTTGACAAACCATACATTAGAAACTAGGGTTGAAGAAGCTACATTAAGAGTACAACAAGGTCAACACTTATCAGCAGCTCTTCGTTCTACTCGTACAATGCCTAAGATGATTCTGTTTATGATCGCAACTGGTGAACAATCAGGTCGTTTGGGTGATATGTTAGGTCAGGCAACAAACTATATTGATAAACAGTTAGATACAATTATTGATGTTATGACTAAGATGATTGAGCCTATCATGTTGATTGTAATCGGTTCTATCGTATTGGTATTGGCAGCAGCACTTTACTTACCACTATTCGCATCTTACATGGGTATGTAATAGGTGTAAGTTACAAAATAAATAATACAAAAGGCAATAAGATTTAAACTTATTGCCTTTAATTTATAAAGGATAACAAGATGAAAACAGTTGTAATTACAGGTTCAACATCTGGTATTGGAAAAGAATTAGTTAAAATTTTTTCTAAAGATTGTAAGGTGTTTGCTGGGTATAGAAATGAAAACCTTATTGAAAACATTGATAATGTTGAATATTTTTATATTGATTTAATTGATAGAAATTCTATCCATTCAGCAATTGATAATTTAAAATCTAAAACTGATAAAATAGATATTCTGATAAATGTTGCAGGTGGGGTTGTGGCTGGTCCTGTTGAGCTATTAGATATGGATAATCTGCGCGAGCAATTTGAATTGAATACATTTTCGCATTTGGAATTTACGCAAGGATTAATTCCTCTATTAGAAGATGCTAAAGTTATAAACATAAGTTCAATGTCAAGTTTTGGACATTTTCCTTTTATTAGTCCATATTGTGCTTCAAAAAGAGCAATGGATATTTTGTTCAATGCTTTATCTATTGAAAATCATAAAAATATAAAAGTGATTTCTATAAAACCAGGTGTTATTTCAACTCCATTATGGCAAAAATCTGTTGATAAAAACGAAAAAGCTTTAACAAATTGTATTGGCTATGAAAAGGAAATGGAATTTATCAAAGCAAATGCTTTAAAAAATACTGATAAAGGTTTAAATGTAACCAAAGTTGCAAAATTTATTTATGATGTTTCTAAAAAACATAATCCGAAACCTTCATATACAATTGGTTATGATGCAAAATTTGCGGAATTTCTATCAATTTTTCCACAGAATATTATCAATAAAATTATAAAATTTGGGATGAATGCTAGGATAAAGTAATATAATAAGGTTTTACGTGATATAATAGGTGTATTATGAAAGAAAAAGATTTTGATAAAATATACAATTTAATTGATACAGGTGAATTTGCAATGGCAAAGGAAGCTATTGATGAGGCATTAAAAGAGGATGAAACAGATATTGATGCTCATAAGTTGATGGCGCTTTGTGATGTTAATTTAGAAAATTATGATAGTGCAAGATGTATTTTGGAAAATATTGTAAAACACCGCCAAGATGATGCTTTAATATGGTATTATTTGGGATGTTGTTATGATAATTTAGGCGATCTTGTCGCAGCAAAGCACGCATATTTACAAGTGCTAGAGCTAAGACCAGAATATATTGATGCATTTAGAAGTTTGGCTATTGTGTACATAAAAGCTGAAAAATTCGATGAAGCGATAGAAACTGCGAAAAACGCTATAGCATTATCAGACGATGATTATTCACTTTATTATGTTTTAGGTACTGCTTGTATGGCAGCTAAAAGGTTTGAAGATAGCGTTACATATATTGAAAGGGCTATTGAATTAAACCCAGAAAATCTTCAATTATACAACAATTTAGGGACTTCATACCTTACGATTGGTAATTTAGATATGGCTTTTCAAACTTATGAAAAAGCTTTAAAAATAAATGAAGAAGATGCATTAACTTACTTTAACATTGCATCAATTCTACAAATTCAAGAAAAACATGAACAGGCTTGTGAATATTTTGCAAAAGCTCATCAATATGACCCTGAAGAAGATAGTTATCTTGTTGCTTGGGCTGTTTCAGAGGTTAAGGCAGGTATGTTTAGGGAAGCTATTGAACATTACAAGTTTTTAGCTTCAGCGTATCCTCAAAAAACTACTTATAAATTTAATTTGGCATGCTGTTATCAGGTTGTTGGAGAGTATGAAATCGCGATTTCATTGTTAAAACAATTGATTATGGTAAATCCAAAAGCCGCGAATTTCTTGAAAAAACTTGCAAGTATTTATATTGCAACAGGTCAGCTTGCAAATGCAAAAGAAGTATATGAGAAAATTATCAAACAGGGAACAGTTGCATATCAGACATATTATGAACTTGCGATGTTATGTACAAAAACAGGTGATACAGATAGAGCTGAACAAATTCTTAAAAAAGTTTGTGGGTTAAATCCTGAATTTGCACCTGCTCATAAAGATTTGGGTGTTATTTATTTGAACAAACGTTTATTTGATTATGCTAGGGATGAATTTGAAAAAGCATATCAACTAGACCCAAATGATTGTTCAATAGTTGTTGAATACGCAAATTATCTACATTCAACTTCTGATTTTGTAAAAGCTGATGAATATTACGAAAAGGCTTTGGCTTTAAATCCTGAAAATATAAACGCATTAGCTTTTTCTGCGTTAAATAAAACTCATTTAAAACAAATTGATATTGCAAAAGAACAAATTGCAAAAGTTCTTGAAAGATGTGAAAATTCTGCGTTCTTGCTATATGTAGCAGGTAGAATTTATCATTTGGCAGGTGATTTTGAAACTTCAAAAATGTATCTAATCAAGGCCTATGAATTAGAAAAAATGCCAGATGTTCAGAACTTATTAGGTCTATGCTATATGGAATTAGGCAACTATGAACAGGCAAAAACTATATTTGTTAATATGCATGAAAAATTACCATTAAACGTAAATGTTTTACTAAGTATAGCTAAGTGTTGTGAAAAGTTAGGCGAAAATGATGAAGCAATTTCTTATGCGGAAAAATTAGTTGAACATTTTGACGAATGTGAAGAAGCACATGAAATAATTCGTCGATTATCTTAATAATCTTCACAAATTAACAAAAAGCTTGAAAAGCACTTGCGACGACTATTACACAGTTTTGCAAGTGTTTTTTAATTTTAATTAACAAATTTATTGTAAATTTTTTTTAGAAAATAGAAAATTGTCGAAAATGCCAATAGAAGATACTTTCAAATTTTGCTACACATATAATTGTAAAAACTTTGGCATGGGAAGGAAAAAACATTAGTCAAAACAGATAATTTATTCTATTATGAATAAACAAATCGGGAATAGATTTTGAGATAGTTTTTTCCCCCTATTATAATAATCAATCTTTTGAACGATTATGCTCGTTTAAAAAATACGTTATCATTATAGTAGGTGGCTTAAGTATATTTTGGAGGTTAGTGAAGTGTTAGATCACGGTTATATACAAATCTACACAGGAGATGGCAAAGGTAAAACAACAGCAGCACTAGGTCTAGCAATGAGAGCTTTAGGACACGACTGGAAAGTTTTGATTATCCAATTCACTAAAGGTGATGGTGCAACTACTTATGGTGAAATTGCATCTTCATCCAAATTCTCTGAAAATTTAGAAGTAGTACAATTTGGTATGGATAGAGTTTGCTATTCACACAATGTATGTTTAGACGATTATAAAGAAGCAAAGAGAGGCTGGGAATTTGCAAAAGAAGCTATCAATTCTGGCAAATACCAACTAATTATCATGGACGAAATCAATATTTGTACTTCTATGAATATGATTAAAGTTAGTGATATTAAAGATACATTATTGCATAAGCCTGACAATCTTGAGATTGTATTAACAGGACGTTATGCACACCCTGAACTAGTTGCAATGGCACACCTTGTAACTGAAATGAAGCCTGTTAAACACTACTTTGATATGGGTGTTATGGCTCGTCAAGGTATTGAATACTAGATTAGATTATATGTTTAGGTTAATGTGAATCCTTTTTTGTTTCAGAAATGAAATGAGCGGGCAGCTTGCTGTCCGTTTTTTTTGTCCTCGGCCGGACGGGGCATTATGCTACTAACTGCTGATGAAATTTGTCGAATTAATGTGCTCCGCAGGGTCATTTGCCCAAGTTCCGTAGCAAAATACAAGACAGTCCTTGGCCGGACGGGGCATTATGCTACTAACTGCTGATGAGATTTGTCGAATTAATGTGCTCCGCAGGGCCATTTGCCCAAGTTCCGTAGCAAAATACAAGACAGTGCTTGGCCGCATGGGGCAGGGGTAAATATTTTATTATGAATTGTAAATTGTTTTGATTAATATATTTTACATGCTTATATATAGATGATAAGATTTTTACATCTGTTACATCTAAGAAAGTGGGATATATTGAAGCATAAGGGTGGAAATGCACTCAAATTAAACATTTACGGGGGGGGGTAACCCTTAAAGCCTTATCTATCGCCATTTTTGCGTCTATGATATCTTTTAATTCAGCTCAAGCAATTGATATTGAGCATGCTTATATTCTCGCTCAAACTGATGTTGCTTCTGGTCCAAATATTATCACTCAATACACCTATGATGATAAAGGTATAACAGGTTCTGTGAATTATGCGGTTATTCCAAAGACAACTTATGGCTCTGGTCCTAATTCTAAAGAATTTACCTTGAATCTTTTTGGTAAAGATGAAACTATTACTTTTAACTATAATACCTTAGAGGAGAAAAAGAATGTATCAACATCTGATGCTGTTTCAGGTGATTTTTATGGACTTACAACGACGTCTAATGCTCAAGGTGCGGCAGTGAGAGTATATGATGGTAGTAGTAAAACTACTCTTACTGTAGATAGTATTTCTGGTAATTTCATTAATAATGCTGGTAATTTTACTAAGTCTGCAGAATCTGCAGCTTTCTATAATTATGCAGAAAAGATTTTAAGTATTAGTGGTAATTTTGTAGGTAATTATATTCAAAATACTGGAACTTCATCTTCGGGTAGAACAGATTCAGGTGCATTGCTTAATAATGGTGGTACTATAGATGAAATATCTGCAAATTTTGTTGGGAATCGTTCGTATGTAACTGCAACTGGTGTATATACAATGGGTGGAGCCTTTTTTAATAGAGGCGGTACTATAGGCAAAATAACTGGCGATTTTATTTCTAATAGTGGTACTGCAACTTTAGATGTTGAAGGTGGAGCTATGGCAAATGCTGGTCAAATAGGTTCTATTACCAGTAACTTTATAGGAAATTATGCATATTGTCCAGAAAATCCAGCTTATGGTGGAGCTTATTATAGTAATGGTAATGGCGTTGTTGGTTCTATAGATGAAGAGGGTAATATTACGGGTGGTTTTATAAATTCTTCATTTATTAACAATTATGCTAAAACAGATCAATCAGATAGACCAGCTCTTGGTGGAGCTATTGTATCTAATGCTCCGATGTATATGGTATATAATGAGGGTGTTTCTTATATAGCTGGCAATTATACTGAGTCTGCCGGAGTAATAGATGATAATGCAATTTTTATGTCTAACAAACCTTTGGTACTAAATGTCACTAACAATGCAAAATTATTTTTAATGGATAATATTGATGGTACAAGTAGTGCCACTACTAATATTACAGGTGATGGTACCGGTACTATTTATTGGCATAATGATATAAGAATAGCTACTACAATGAAAGATATTACCCTAAATACAATCAACAGTAGTATTCGTGAAAACAAAACTGAATCATTAACATTGTTAGGTGATGTTGATATGGCTGTTGATATTGATTTTATAAGTGGAACAATGGACAGGATTACTGCCGAAACTTATGGCGAACATGTGGGTAATTTGAATGTTACAGATTTGAATATTTTATATGATGGTAGTACTGTTAATCGTTCTTTAGTGGAAATCAAATTCGCTGATGATGGTTTGAAAGAAAATGTTTCATATAGTGGTGCAACATCTTTAACAACTCCACTTTATGTTTATGATATTTCTTATCAAAATAAAAAAGATGGTGGTTATTTTGTATTTGCTGGTGGTTCGGCTGTAGGTGAAGGAAAAGGATTCAACCCAACTGTTTTATCTTCATCAGTAAACTCTACTGTTGGTGCTTTGGGGACAATGAATCAAACATTTACTTATTCATTCCAAAATTCAGATAACTATATGAATATTCCATATGCTGAGCGTTTAGCGTATAAAAACAGAAATAGATATGCGATTTCTCCTATGGCAAATGGGAAATTCTCGCCATTGTTTACTCATGATGAAGTTGGTAGTGTTTGGGTAAAACCTTATGCAACTTTTGAGAGTGTAAATTTAGATAATGGACCAAAAGTTTCTAATATTTCTTATGGTACATTAATTGGTTTTGATACAGGAATCGAGTCAATCGGTAACGGTTGGGATAGAGCTATTACAGGATTTATTGGTTATAATGGCGCATCTCAA
>JAFUPZ010000138.1 GCA_017472545.1 bacterium
AGAGAAAGAAACGTACCAAAGAAAGAGAAACACGCTGATCACATAATCACTACTAAACTCAACCTGAGCGAATTAACTCACTTCGTTCAAACAAAATTCGCTTTGTTGCTGTTTCGTTAAGTAGTGATTAAAATAAAAAAATATATAAAAAGTGGCGATAGTACAGTGAGCAATAATTGTAGGCGAAACAAATAACAAAGGCTGATTTTGTTTGAGCGTTGGAGTTTATATATTTAAAGCAGGTTCAGGATGACATATGAGCGAGTTAATCAGCCTTGAGTTGAGCCGTACAAATTATTAGCGAACGAAACGTGCCACTGGTTTTGGATACTTTTGCCACCAAAAGTATCCCCGTCTGGAAGACCCGCCGGAGGCAATAATAAAAAAGAAAACCCTCCAATACTACTTGACATTTCCTTTATTGAAGGAGGCTATTATCTCCTTACATGTCATTCTGAGCATTTGTCATTTCTAATAACATATCTTATGTAACACAATTACTTAATATTTTTAACATAATTCTTGCAATTTTTGTTTGTTATTTGTAAAATTTTTCAAGTTTTTTAAGAATAGATTTATTATGCACGAAAAATAGTGTAAATAGTACAATAATGGAATATGTTATGGCTTTAAATTTTCAAGAACTAGTTTTTAATTTACAAAAGTTTTGGTCTGATTATGGATGTATAATTCAGCAACCTTACGATATTGAAAAGGGTGCTTCTACAATGAACCCTGCAACATTTTTGCGTTCATTAGGTCCTGAACCTTGGAATACTGCAATGATTGAACCTTGCAGACGTCCAACTGACGATAGATATGGTGAAAACCCAAATAGTTTAGGTCATTATTATCAATTTCAAGTTATCTTGAAACCATCTCCAGACAATGCTCAAGAACTTTATTTGAAAAGTTTAGAGGCAATGGGGATTGATTTAAAAGAACACGATGTAAGATTTGTTGAAGATAACTGGGAGTCACCTACATTAGGTGCTGCTGGTGTTGGTTGGGAAGTTTGGCTTGATGGTATGGAAATTACTCAATTTACTTATTTCCAACAAGTTGGCGGATTAGAAATTAAACCAGTTGCATTAGAGTTGACTTATGGTTTGGAACGTATTGCAATGTATCTTCAAAACAAAGAGTCTGTATATGATATTATGTGGAATGATACATTAAAATATGGTGATATTTATCTTCAAAATGAAATCGAACAATCAAAATATAATTTTGAAGTTTCTGATACAGATTCTTTATTTACAATGTTTGATTTATATCAAAAAGAAGTTGATAATTGTTTAGAAGCTAAGTTGGTATTACCAGCTTATGATTATGTTTTGAAATGTTCTCATACATTTAACCTTCTTGATGCACACGGTGTTATCAGTAAAGACGAAAGAAATAACTTTATTGGTAGAGTTAGAACTATGGCATCAGGAGTTGCAAAACTTTATGTTGAACAACGTGAAGCTATGGGCTTCCCTTTGTGTAAGTAAGAAATATAGTAGTAGGTTGGGGTGTGCCCAACAAATATAAAATAAGGAAAATAGATGGCTGAAAAATTTAACAGAGCGACCTTTACTAGAAGCTTTTTGAGAAGCATTACTAGAATAAAGGCTCCGGATGAAATGTTGGCAGAAGCAAGCTCTCAAGGTGGTTTGGAAAAAACTCTTGGAGTCTGGGATTTGATTATTCTAGGTGTAGGTGCAATTATTGGTTCTGGAATTTTTGCTGTTGTCGGTATTGCGGCAGCGGGTAGTGCAGACGGTACAAGTTTAGGTGCAGGTCCAGCATTGGTTGTTTCAATGATTGTTGCTGCAATTGCGTGTATTTTTTCAGCGTTATGTTATTCAGAATTTGCTACAATGATTCCTGTTGCAGGTGGTGCTTATACGTATACTTTTGCAACATTAGGTGAATTTGCGGCATGGATGGTAGGTTGGGTATTGATGCTAGAGTATGGTATCGGTTTTATTGCCGTTGCTTGTGCTTGGTCAAATCATTTACTTCAATTCTTATCAGGGTTTGAGCATGTTTTGCCTGCGTGGTTGGCAAACCCTCCAGCTTGGTTAACTCATGATGTGTTTACATTAGGTAAATTAGCAGCGGAAGATCCAAGTATTTATGTTCCACATGTTTTAGGCGTGCCTGTAGGTATAAATTTACCTGCAATTATAATCGTTTTGTTGATGACTATGATTTTGGTTAGAGGAACAAAAGATTCTACTAAAATGGCAGGTATAATGGTATTTATCAAAATGGCAGTAATTGCATTATTCGTTATTGCTGGTGCGTTTTTTGTTCAGCCAGATAACTGGACTCCATTTGCTCCAAATGGTGCTTCAGGAATTTTTGCAGGCGCATTTATGATATTCTTTGCATATATTGGTTTTGATGCTTTAGCTACTTCTGCTGAAGAATGTAAAAATCCTCAAAAAGATTTGCCAATCGGTATTATTGGTTCGTTACTTGTTACAACTGTTGTTTATGTATTAGTAGCGTTAGTTTTAACTGGTATGCAAGATACATCAGTTAGAGTTTCTGAGGACTTTTTGAATGCTCCGATGGCATTTTGTATGGCTATGACAGGTAAAAGTTGGGCAACTTATGCTTCTTACTTTATTTCAATTGGTTCTTTAGCAGGTTTAACTTCAGTTTTGTTGGTTTTAGAAATGGCTGCAACAAGAATATTGTTTGCTATGAGTAGAGATAATTTTATTTCTCCAAAGTTCCAATTGTTGGATAAGAAATTCAAAACTCCAGCTTTATTAACTTGGACAGTAGGTGCATTAGCTATTGTTGGCATCTTAACATTGAATATGGGTGTGGCGGCTGAACTTTGTAATTATGGTACATTCACATCATTCATTATTGTTTGTGTTGCGGTGTTAATCTTGCGTCATACAGATCCTACTAGACCTAGACCATTCAAAGTTCCATTTTCACCAGTTACTCCTGCGTTGGGTATTATTTGCTGTGGTGGTTTAATGGTTTATAAATCATTAGAAGCTGGCAGTTCAGCTTTGTTATTCCCTGTATGGATTGGCGTAGGGGCTATAATTTATCTTCTTTATGGATTTATTAAAAATAGAAATAATGAAAATAGAATCCACAGAGAAAAAGTTCATGGAATGTTTGAAAATCAGGAAGAAATATAATAATGGGTATTGATATTGTACAAATTTGTCAAAATTTAATGAAAAGAAGAAGTCTGGATGATTTGATTGCAACAACAAAGCGTTCAGAACTAAAAAAGACTTTGAATGTATTTGACTTGATTGTAATTGGTATTGGTGCTGTTGTTGGTACAGGTATTTTTACAATTATCGGTACAGCAGTTCAGGGTAGTGCAGAAAGTCCTGGTGCTGGTCCTGCTATTGTAATTTCAATGGTGTTGGCAGCGATTGCTTGTGTCTTTTCAGCATTATGTTATTCAGAAATTGCGGCAATGATTCCTGTTGCAGGAAGCGCATATACTTATGCCTATGCTACGCTTGGTGAATTTATGGCGTGGATGGTAGGTTGGATATTGATGCTTGAATATGCAATTGGAAATATTACTGTTGCAAGTGCATGGACAGGCTATTTTATTCAATTCTTAAAAGGTTTCAAGGCTTACTTGCCTGATTTTATTGTAAATTTTCCATTATGGTTAAGATACGATTATAGAACAGTTCAAGCTATTTGTGAGGCTAATCAATGGGATATTCACGATAAAATTCCATATTTATTTAATCATATTCCAATTGCAATAAACTTCCCATCGATTTTTATTGTAACTTTATTAACAGTTTTATTGGTAATTGGTATTAAAGAATCAACAAAAGTTGCAACTATAATGGTAGGTGTTAACTTGTTTATGATTTTGTCATTTATTTGTTTTGGTTCTTTCTATGTTAAGCCAGAAAATTGGACTCCATTTTTCCCAGCTGATCCGTCAGGTATAATTATGGGTGCATTTTTGATTTTCTTTGCTTACATTGGATTTGATGCTATTTCAACAGCAGCTGAAGAAACTAAAAAACCTCAAAGAGATTTGCCGATTGCAATTTTGGGTACATTAGTTATTTGTACTGTTCTGTATGTTTGTGTTGCATTGGTTTTAACTGGTATTGTTCCTGTTGAACATATTGATATAAAAGCCCCAATAGCTCATGCTATGAGTTTTATCGGAAAGGATAAATTTGCTTTATTCCTATCTTTAGGTGCTTTATGTGCATTGACTTCTGTACTTCTAATTTATCAATTGGGTACAACAAGAATTTTATTTGCAATCAGTCGTGATAGATTTTTACCAAAATCTTGGAGATTAATTCATAAAAAATATAGAACTCCGCATGTTATGACTTGGATTTCAGGTTTAATCGTAATTTTATGTGGATTGTTTATGGATTTGAATATTTCATTAGCACTTGCTAATTTTGGTACCTTTACATCGTTTGTAATTATCTGTTTAATTGTTTTAATATTACGAGCAATAGAACCTAACAGAGAAAGACCTTTCAAGGTTCCATTCTGTCCTTGGTTCCCAATTTTAGGGATAATTATTTGCGGTGTGTTAATCTGTTATTCTTTCAATGAATTGAAAACTTCATCAATATATTTTATTTGGTGGTTAGTTGTTGGTGTTCTTATTTATGCGTTCTATGGATACCACCAAAAACGATTGGAAGAGCGTAAAAGATTAGGCAAAAAAGCATAGAAAAAGTATAGAAAAAAAGGAAGATTTTAAATCTTCCTTTTTTATTTATGAACTTTTAGATCAAATAGGCTCTTATCAAATTCTGTAAAGTCATTTATTATACCTGTGACGCAAGGGATTGCTTCGTACATTTGGCGAGGTTCTTCAGTGCAAATTGCGATAATTTTACCGATTTTTGCATCTCTTGCCGAATTTATTCCAGAAATCGCATCTTCTACTACGATACAATCTTCAGGATTTAAGTTTAAATTTTTTGCAGCGATTTCGTATATATCAGGTGCTGGTTTGCTCGGAATTATACCATCTGCGTATACAACTTTGTCGTATTCAAACCAGTTTGAAAGATTAAAAGTTTTAAAGTAAAAATCAACGTTTGTTTTATCAGACATTGTTGCAATTGTACGAGGAATATCGTTTTGCTTAAGAAAATCCAAAAATTCAACGGCACCTTTTGTAAGGTGTAGAGTTTCTGGAGAATTAAGACACATTTGTCTATAATATTCTTCTTTTTCTTGTCCAATTTCTTCTACCATTTCTGGAGAAGGTTTTCTTTTTATTGCGTATTCAATAATTTGCTCGTTAGTCCTGCCGAACATGTGTTTAACCATTTCTTCGTCAGTAAATTCAACACCAGTAAGACGTTTTGAATATTCTCTCCACGCTAATTTATGCAAATGTGAATCACAAAATAGGGTTCCGTTAAAATCAAAAATTATACCTTTATATTTCATTTAATCCCCCTCACCCTAGCCCTCTCCCCCTAAAGGTGGCAAGGGTAAGTTTTCTATTGTCTTTCCATAAGTTTGTTGTAGATGTCTAAATAAGTCTGTGCATCTTTTTCTTTTTTCATCATTTTGTAAGTATAGGCCAAATTATAATAGAACATTGGTTCATCATTTTTAGCATCTACAGCTCTAAAGAAATTATATCTGGCATTTCTATACTCTTTTAATTTTAAATATGCACAGCCCATATTATAGTATCCGTATGCAAAATCGTCTTTGTATTTAACAGCTTGCTTAAACTCGGCAAGAGCCATATTAGGTTTGTCTTGGATTAAGTATATATAACCAAGATTGTAGTGAGGTTTGTAATATTTTGGATTTTTTTCGATAGATTTTTGGTACATATAAGTTGCTTCATCAATTCTATCTTTATCCTGCAAAATATTTCCGATAAGTAGCCAATCTTCAGCACTTCGAAGATCTTCGCCTTTTGTTTTTAAAAGTTTTAGTGCTTCATCAATTTCGTTTTGTGCATATAAAACTTTTGCTTGTTGAGAAGTCATATCAACTGTTTCTTCTTGTTGAACTTCTTTTTGCCAAGGTAGAGCGGCTTCTGCAACTCCCCCTACTAATCCTAAAATTAAAACTGTTAAAAATATCTTTTTCATATCTAAATTATAGGATAAATGTATAAAAATTTCTATAGTTTATTATTCTTCAAATTTTAAATATCTGTATAATCGTAAAATGTTTTTTTCACTATCGAGGGCATTGATTATTTCTTCTTTCATTTTGTCGTAAGAAATATTGTTGAATACAAATAATTCGTATACTTCTACATTTAATGCAGAAGCGACTGCACTTAAAGTTTCTGGTGTTGGGTAGTTGCTACCCAATTCAATGCGACTAATGCTTTTAGGATCTATTCCAACTTTTTCTGCTAGTTGTTCTTGTGTTATTTTTCTTGTCTTTCTTAACTTTTGAATTTTCTGTCCTAAGTTTTGTTTTAAAGTCATATTACACCTCTTATGTATAAGTTAACTGTAATAATTGCTCTTTTTAACCCCTTAATGAGTAGAATATGTGCAAAAATATACTCATGGGGTTGACAGAATTCTACTTGTTGGGTATAATATATAGTATATTCCAATATAGCGGATAGAAAATATATAAATCTATCTGTGGTCTTATGGTGGTTATATTCATGAAAGAAAGGATTTTAAGAGTATGATGAAAAGAAGCGGTTTTACCTTAGCAGAGGTATTGATTACTTTAGGTATCATTGGTGTAGTTGCAGCGATGACTATTCCGAACTTGATTGCAAACACAAACGGTGCAAAATTTAGATCACAATTTAAGAAAACAATTTCAACATTGAACCAAGCAGGTTTGATGGCACAAGCTCAATATGACTTTGATTATGCTGGTACAAGTCAGGCTTGTGGTACAACTCCGGCAACGGATCACCCAGAATCAGTTATGACATTCTGTTCAATTTTGAATGGTACTTTAACTGGTCAAACTTATGTCGGTACTGTAGCAGACTTGGTACGTAATGCTAATGGTAAAGAAGTTGAATATACATTGGTAAAAAAATATACAATTCCAGCAGCTTATACAGGGTACCATGCTTATACCTTAGCTGATGGTTCAATCGTTGCTTTTGATGCAGCTGCTTTTGGTTGTGAATTACCTATCGGTACTCAAATGACTGCGTCCGTATTAAAAGAAGCTGATGATGATGGTACTGGTGGTGGCGGATTGAAGAGTTGTCGAGGTTTCATTGATGTTAACGGTGTAACTCTTCCTAACAAAGAAGTTAACTGCGCAGGCGCAGCTACTACAAACGTTGATAAACCATGTACAGTTAAAAACTCTGCAAATGAAATGACAGACGTATTCCCAATCGTATTCCATGATGCGACTGTAGAACCAGCATCAGATGCTGCAAAATACGTATTAACATCATCTAAATAGTAATTAATATGTTAACAGGTTCAGGATAACAAAATTGTCATCCTGAACTTGTTTCAGGATCTCATAATTGTAGTCTTAAAGTGGCAAATGGTGAGATTCTGACTTTCGTCAGAATGACTAAAATAATGAGATTGCTACGCCTACGGCTCGCAATGACAGGGTAAGAATGGGATTGCGACGTCGCTATCGCTTCTCGCAATGACAATCTTGTCATTACGAACGAATGAAATGAGTGTAGTAATCGCAATGTTAAACAAAGAACATTATTAAAATGTCTGTTGAAATAACAGTTGAAAGACTTAAAAGTCAAGTGATAATCGGATCGCTTGATACGCTTTACATTATCGGAGCGCTGAATTCACCTTCAGCGCTCCTTTTCCT
>JAFUPZ010000018.1 GCA_017472545.1 bacterium
ATTGGTTGAAATGGATGGTTTTGATGTTAACACAAATATTATTGTGATTGCGGCAACAAACAGACCTGACATCTTAGATAACGCACTTTTAAGACCTGGCAGATTTGATAGACAAATCTACATCAACGCACCAGATGTTAAAGGTAGAGAACAAATTCTTGAAGTTCACGCTAAAAATAAAAAATTGGATAAAGATGTAGACTTGAAAATTCTTGCAAAAAGAACTCCGGGCTTTACTGGCGCAGACCTTCAGAACTTATTAAATGAATCAGCATTACTTGCTGCACGAAACAACGAATCAAAAATCACAATGGAAGACGTTGACAAATCAATCGACAGGGTTGTTGCAGGTGTTGAAAAACGCAGTAAAGTTATGACAGATGCAGATAAAGAATTGACTTCTTACCACGAAGTTGGTCACGCATTAATTGACAAGTTATTACCTGATGCTAATGAACTACATAAAGTTTCAATCATTCCTCGCGGAATGGCTCTTGGAGTAACTTGGACAAGACCAAAAGATGAAACAGTACATGTAAGCAAAGCAAAATTATTAGCAAAAATCACAGTTTCACTAGGCGGACGCGCTGCTGAAGAAATTGTTTACGGAAAAGAAAATGTAAGCACTGGAGCATCTCAAGACCTTAAAAACGTAACCGATATGGCACGCAAAATGGTTACAGCTTGGGGTATGTCAGAAAAATTAGGCAATATGGCTTATGGTAAAAACCAAGAAAACGTATTTATGGGTAGAGATTTCGGACATCAAAGAGATTATTCAGAACAAGTGGCTTACGAAATTGACCAGGAAATAAAACGTATTGTCGACGAAAGATATGAACTTGCAAAACGTTTACTTTCTGAAAATCGCGATATGCTAGAAAGAATTTCTAAAGAACTTCTTGAAAAAGAAACTATTGATGAAAAAGAATTTGAACAAATTATGGAAACAGTGAAAAGTGAAAGAGCTTAATATCACAAAAAATTCAAAACTTTTTGCATTAGGGGTAGGGATTAAATCTACCCCTGATGTTTTAACAACAGCTCTTAACTCAGATTGTGATATTATTGCTTTAAAGTTCGAAAATATTGAAGATATTAAATTATTAAAAAATACATTGCCTGCAATTAAAAAGCCCCTAATGATTTGCGGTTCAGGTGATGATGAAATCGATAAAATATTATTACCACAGATTATACAAAATTTGGACAGGGAATGCATAATATCAGATGCAAACGAACAAACTTATAAGTATATGATTCCTGAAATTATAAAAGGAAACCATTACATCATTTTAAAAAGTCCAATTGATATTAATTTAGCAAAAGAATTAAATATCTTATCTGTAGATATGGGTTTAGATAAATCAAAAATCATTATGAATACAGATATTGGAGGTCTAGGATACGGCTATGAATATGGCTTTAGTATAATGGAAAAAGTTATACAAGAAGGTAACAAAGGGGATGAATATCTAGAATTTCCTCTATTTTCTGATGCTTCTACTGAATCTTTAAAAACAAAAGAAGCTCGTTCAAATGATTTTTCACAAAGCTACGGAAACGTAGATGATAGAGCAAAAATAATTGAACTATCTGCATGTGCTGGAATAATTGCTGCTGGTGCCAATATTATCATGATAAACAATCCTGAAAATATTTCTATATTGAAAGGTTTGGTGTAGAGATGGAAATGACAGGATTGCAGATTTTCAAATATTTGCCAGGTGCAAAAAAAGAAGAACATTCTAACTGCAAAGAATGTGGTTGCCCAACTTGTATGGCATTTGCACTAAAACTAGCTAAACAAAATATCGAAATTGATAAATGTCCTTACGTAAAAGAAGAGTTAAAGAATTTATATTCTCACAGCATAAAACATCCACAAAAAACGATTGAAATAAAAGGATTGAAAATCGGTGGAGAAAATGTCTTGTTCAGACACGAAAAAACATATATAAACCCTACAGTTTTAGCTGTCGTTGTTGATTGCAACAAGCCCGACTACCAAAATCAACTCGAACGAATTAACAATTTTGAAATCAAAGGTGTTAACCAAATGTTCAATGTTGATTTGATAATTCTAAAAAATTATACTAATCAAAATTTGGGTGAACTAAAAGTAAACACCATAACTATAGAAGAATACGAAAAGCTTGATATATTAAATATTGAAAACAGAAGCTTTTCGACTACAAAAGAAGCCCTAATTACAACAAGAAAAAAAGCTATTCTGGAAAAAGATGATAATTATTCAAATCCAGTTGCGGTATGGATGAAAACAAACGATAAATATACAACTTCAGCGCAAGCAAGCTATTATATTTGCAAATACGCGAATATGCTAATTTTTGAAGAGTTTGATGAAGCAATGTTTTCTACATTAATTTCTCTTCGTCAAAACATTTTCACAGATCCTCAAAAGCCACTACAAGTTGAATCAAATTTATATGAATTTAAAGAGCCAAACGAAAATTCTATAATATTTTTAACAACAAACTTTGCACTTACATTTTTCGCAGTTGCAAATGAACTTGAAAATATTGATGTGCCATCGTATCTGATAGTAATTCCAGCAGATGGGATGAGTGTTCTAACCGCGTGGTCTGCAGAAAAATTTACTGCAAATATCGTTTCTAAAACAATAGAAAAACTAAATATTAGAGAAAAAATAACAACTCGAAGAATTATAATTCCAGGATTACTTGCCCATATGACTGAGGAATTAAAAGAAGCTGTACCTGATTTTGAATTCATTGTTGGTACTCACGAAGCCTCTGCTATTCGAGAATTTGTAAAAAAACTTGTTGCTAATAAATAGTTATAACAATTCATGAATAATAATAACTACAATCTCGCCAGGTTGAAGATTTAGATGAACTTTCCCTCTTTTTGCCTCAGGCATTTTGGATATTTTTATAGGCAAAAGATTTTGCTTATTTGGATTAAATCTAGGAATTTTTACAGTAACTTTCGCATTATTTTCAAAATCTAGATTTCCAATAGTTATCACTTTTTTAATGCTATTTGCAAACATATATGAGAACACTTTTTTGTGATTGTTATTTTTTAATTGAGTAAATTCTCCGTCATTCAAAGTCAAAAGAACGCTTTGTTTTACATTATTTCCAAGTAAAAATTCCCCACGCAATTCTTCAAACTCCCCACCAGGTTTTCGTGAAAAGTTAAAAATATCAATCTTACCTCTATGAGTAAAATAAGTATCATCATCAGTATTTGTCACATCTGCTAGACGATTACCTTTGCGATACATATAATCATCACCTGTTTGAAACCCATCAACAAAATATGAATTTATAGGTAAAGTTGCACTTAACCAAATCATCATTTCGCTAAACTGAGGACCTTTTAAAATAATAGGACTTACTTCATCGTGAGTTGTAAAACTTCCAATTACACTTTTATCTTCTTTAAAATTTTTTGTTTCATTTAAAGTAAATGAAATTTGTTTATACAAATCTTTTGGATTTTTCCAATCCTTCAAATTGAAAAATGAACCATAGTAACCATCAAAGCCAGCTTCTAGCAGTTTATTATAAGGAGTAAAGACTGCTTGAGGTGAAATCGCATCGTGCCAAGCCTCAGATGATTCAGCAATCCACAAAAATTCCTCATCTTTTTCCCTAGAATAAGAAATTAACTCTTTCCAAAAGATGGCAGTTTTAGAATGAGCAACATCAGCCCTAATCCCATCTACACCCAATGACATCATATATTTAACAAAATCTTTGTACAAATTATACACATTTGCATCGATTTTATCTTCAGTCCCAACAGATAACAATCTAACATCTGTCCAATCCGCAGGAATAACAGGCTCTCCGGATTGAGTCGTAACAAACAAATCTGGTCTTTCTAAGAACAAATCGTACGACGCACAAGCTGGTACATCCACAATAACTCTGATATTGCGTTTATGAGCTTCATCTATAAACTTTTTAGCTTGTTCTTCTAATGTTAAATCTGAGTTCTTATCATATAAATCAGGATTTAACGAATCAAAATCAGAAGCAGCATATAAACTTCCTGCTGTACCTAACGCTTTTAATTTTCCAGTAGGAGTAATAGGCAAAACATGCAACGTATTAACCCCTAAAGATTTTAATTCATCTAGCCTATCAATAGCATTGAGGAAAGTTCCTCGAACTTCTCCCATATTCTCTTGTATAAAACCATCTTCATTATTATCCTTGGCGTTAAAAGAACGAATATTTACTTCCATAATAATTGTTTCATTGTTTAAAAACTTCGTTCTCAAATCATTTTTCCACGCTTCATCTAGCGCAAAACAAGATGAAACTGAAGACGCAAGCGCAACAGCCAAAAATAATATTTTATTAACTAATTTCATACAAAAACCTCTTATTCAAGAATGACTATGGAAGATATAAAACTTGATCAATTTGAAGTCTATCTAGGTTTTTCAACTTATTAACCTTAATAATATTATCCATTCTTTCTTGAGTCCAAGAACCATAATGACGGATAATAATAGCTTCACCTGTATCACCATTTTTAACAATATATTTTGTCATACTTGAAGTATCAGTTAAATTAACCGCTGGAGTAGTTTCTTCAACTTTTGCAATTTGCTCAACTGGAGTTGCTTCCTCAAAATCACCTGGAACTGAAACTTTATTCGAAACCTCTTCTTGAGCCTCTTCAGCTTGTTCAGATAAGGTTTGTTCTACGACAGGAGCAGGTGCTACTGAAGGATTTTTTGAAAACACACCAAAACACGCCATTAAAATAAGAGTGGTCAAAACCCCAGCTACAAATCCAACAAAAAGATTTGCAAATGGAGAATTTGTATTAAATTGAGTTGATTTAAAATTCTGCCATAAAAGATCAATTTCTTTTGACTTACTAGAATATTCAACTTCTTGAGAAGATGAAGTATCATCAGGTCTGTAATATTCACCCAATGATGAACTTTCCAATTGTTGTTCTCTTGCTAAATTTTCATATACATCCATAGACTCTCTTGATAGAGTTGCTCTTCTAATAGTAGAACTTTTCATATCTAATACCTCACTACCCTTTACATATACTCACAGACTAACACGAAAAAAGCCTACCTTCAAGCAATTGTAACATTTTTGAATTAAAAAAGCCGATAATCTTGCGACTATCGGCTTCAAACTTATGATTAAGTATCTAAAATTACTTAACAAGTTCTTTGAATTTTTTACCAGCTGAGAAAGCAGGAACTGTTTTAGCAGCAATTTTCAAAGCTGCACCAGTTTGAGGGTTTCTACCAGTTCTAGCTGCTCTTTTGCGAGCTTCGAAAGTACCGAAACCAACTAAAGTAACTTTTTTACCTTTAGAAACTGTTTTTTGAATTGTTTCTAATGTAGCTGCTAAGATGTCAGCTGTAGCTTTTTGTGAAACTTTTGCTTTTTTAGATACCTCTTTTACTAATTCTTCTTTGTTCATTATGAACCTCCTTCTTCCTTAAACCTACGGATAGTAACCATTTACCGCAGTATTTGTGTAATCGACAAATTTATTATAGCACTTTTTTTAGGACTGTCAAGGGTTTTAGAGATTAATTTTCCATAAAGTTAAGTTATAGTGTATATCTTGAGATATATCACTATCAAAACCCTTATAAATAAAGACTTACGACTCATTGTTCAATTTCGCAAATTTTACATTTTGATAGAAATATTGCAAAATTTGGTACGCATTATACCCTTGTTTAGCTAAATTATTAGCACCATGCTGTGACATGCCAACGCCATGCCCATTTTTCTTAACTCCATCATCGAACGATGGAACAGCCCTTAAGTATGGCAAATCTGAGCCCCAGATAGAAGTTCTTGTCATTCCACCTGCAGATGCAAAATAATAAGCTGAAATTATCTTCATATCATAAGTTAAAACAAGTCCATCTGTTTCTTCAACTGCTCTTGAGGTAATTTTAGTTTCTGAAGACGCACCACCATAGGCCTGATCTTCTGTATTATCCTTCAAATCATACCCTAGCCTTGATTGTTTTCCTAAATTTGCTAATGCAAAACTCCTTGCCGCAATTGCTTGAGCCTTCAAAGCTTCATACTCCCAACTTGGAGACATCTCAACAGGCACAACCCCTTTTATATAATTTTCTAAATCAATATCATTAATTACAGTAAGTTTACCGTCGATATTTTTAATCATAAGGAATCCACGATACCACTTACCCTTTGTACTAACAAAACCCTCGCTATCAGGTCTTAGGACAATCGAATCTGTTTCTAGCGTATAAAAATGAGAACCGCTTTTAATTGCAATTTCTCTTTTATAAGGGACTAACATATAGCCTTTCATAGCATCAACCGTACAAACTGTTTTGTTTGTATGAGTATCAATCATTCTTCCATTTACATTTGTCCCAATTCCAGCTTCTTCAACATTAGTCAGCAAACCTATTTTTATAGCATAACTCGGATTCGCTACTATTAAATTGATTATTAAAATTGCAAGTAATATTAAAATCTTTTTCATAATTATATTTTATCATCTCTTAGACAAAAAGAATAAGCCAAATGTAGTATCTTTAGCACATTACCTATCCTTTTTGATAAATTCTTGTGTAATTCCAGTAACTTCTAAACACCTTTATTACATAATTTTTTGTTTCATCATAAGGTATTTGCTGAACAAATTCATCAGTATCATTATATTTAAGAGAATTTTTCCAACGAGTTACAGAACCTATTCCCCCATTATAAGCTGCAATTGCTGAAACATCTTTATCATCTAAAGATTTTCTTAAATTCGAATAATAAATATTACCCAACCTTAAATTTAATTCAGGATTGAATAAATAACTATTATTGAAACTGATACCTTGTTTTTGGCCAACTTCTCTTGCTGTAGCTGGCATAAGTTGCATTAAACCAATTGCACCAACACCACTTTGTGCTTGAGGATTAAAAGAGCTTTCTTCCCTCACTATCCCCATCATTAACGCATCATTATTATTATACTCAGAAGCAAACTTCTTAACTTGTTTATAATAATTCTGAGGATAAACTAAACGCCACCTCAAATCAGATTTAACAGGTTTTACATCCAATTTGTCCATTGCATCTCGAGCAATAATCATAGATGCTGCATAATTTCCTTTTTCGTACTCAACCCAGCTTGCAATAAAATCATCATTACAATACTTTATCATCATATCGTAATCTTGAACCTGCATTAATTTATTAAGTATATCTCTATCTGCTGGTGTCTTGTATGGATACACAACAGGTTTATAGTTTAATTCTGTTTGAATTGTAGATGACTTAACGCCCTTCAATAACCAATATGCACGATACGCATAATATGAATCAGGATAATTATTAATTACATTTTGGAAATAACTTGCCATTGCTGTTGAGTTATTGTATTTTTGCTCAAGTTTTCCAGCCCAAAACATAACTAATGGAGCGCTTTTTGATTTTGGGAATTTAGCCAAGAAATCTTTTGCTAAACCTCTTGCTTTTGCGTAATCTTTGTTTTGCAGAGTAATCAAGAAAACTTGTAATAACGCATTTTCTGAATAATTCCCTTCTGGGAAATTCTTATACAAGTCGTTATAACAAGCTAATCTATCTTTTTGTGAAACATAATCACATTTCAAACTCCAAATATAATCTTTATGTTTCCCTTTAGCTTCTGATAAAAGTTTGGTAGTATAGTGCAATTGCTGTTTTGCATCAAACATACTCAAATAGCTATTTACGGCTCGTTTATAATCTTCTTCTGTAACATTTTCTGAATACTTAGAAACACCTTCTTCTGTTAGATTGTAAACAGTTTCAAAATCTCTAAGCGAATATGCGTTTGCAACTTTTATCGCCCAAACGTAGTCGTCTTTTGAATTTTCAATAAGCTCTTTTGTTTCCTTGTACATGCCAGCTAAGTAATAAGCTCTTGCCAACAGGGCAACATCTGCTGGAGGCATATTTGTGTTAAATTTCTTCCAAGTTGTTGCTACACTTGGAGCTAAACGTCCATTTGGGTATTTTTCAAGATAATTTCTAAAAGAGGTTTCTATTTCTGAAACTTTCTTTCTTGAAAAAATTTTTCTGGAATACTTCATTTTAGAAGCTAAAATTCTTGCTCTATAATATTCTGAAGCTGTTTTATAATCATTTGAAATATTAGTTTTTAACACATCTGAAAAATATTTCAGCGCTAAATCTGGGTTATCATCGATTAACAATTGCCCTGCCAAATACTTAGATTCAGGACTTAACTTATTTTTTGGATAATGTTTAAATAATTGTTGGTATCTATGTAGTTCTGATTCCTTATCACCTAAAGCCTTAGCGCACATGGCTTGACGATAAATTGCAACAGGTTTTAAGTCCGAGGAATGGCTAACTTTAGAAAACAAAAAATAAGCATTCGAATAATTTTCATTCTCATAATCTTTCAAAGCTTGTTTGTATATTTTTACCGTTTTTTCTTCAGGTTGATAAATCTTGGCAAAACAAAATCCACCAATTAAACACATAATAAATATTACAAGTGCTATTATACTCTTCTGTTTATCCCTAAAATTCAGCATAACCATGACATGATAGCAGACATGAGATAAAAGTAAAAATTTTTATAAAATATTTACATAGACTTTTTTCTTAAGGTTTATATTTTATAATTAAGAAAAACACAGGAGAATTAAGATGGAAACTTGGCAAAAACTTTTAATTGAAGCTGGTATAAACCTTATCATAATTTATGTAATTTTTAAGATTTTAGACTTTATCAATAACAAAATCAAAAATAAACTAGAAAAGAACGATACACACACTGCTCTGCTAAGATTTTTACCAATTATTGTAAAACTTTTAAAAGCTTTAATCATATTCTTTGCCGTAACAAGTTTCTTACAAAGTCAAGGGTACTCAGTATCTTCAATAATCGCAGGTTTTGGTATTGGTGGTATTGCAATCAGTATGGCCGCTCAAGGAGCTTTGGCAAATATCTTTGGTAGCGTTGAAGTTATCTCTGATAAAGTCTATAAAGTTGGGGATTATATAAAGGTTTCAGGAATAGAAGGAACTGTTGAAGAAATAAATATCCGCTCCACAAAAATACGTGACCTTGACAATTTTCTAATAAATATACCTAATAGCGTTACTGCAAAATCTGTTGTAACAAATGTTTCTAACGCTAAAAAAAGATTTATCAACGAAGTTTTTGGGGTTACTTATTCTACAAGTGATGAAAAGATTCAAGAAGCAATCAACATTTTAAAAGAAATTGCAGAAGAACATAAAGACCTACACAAAGATTGCAAAGTTTATGTTGACACTCTTGCAAGTAGCTCAATAAATATTAAATTCAGAGGATATGTTAAACATGGCGCATTCGACAAATTTACATTAGTACGTGGAGAATTTATCCAAGAAGTCGTAAAAAGGTTTAGACAAGCAGGAATTGATTTTGCATTCCCTTCTCAATCAATTTATATAGAAAGTGATAACTCAAAAATTGAAAATTAAGATTATTGCATTAGGAAAAATCAAAGAAAAATTTTTAAAAGAGGGTATAGACGAATTTTTAAAACGTCTTACCCCTTATGCTTCTGTATCCATATTGGAATTAAACCCTATTGAAATTAAAGATGAAAATTTGATAGACAAAATTCTTTTGGAAGAGGTGAGAAAATTCTATCAAACATCAAACCACTTGATTTTGTAATCACTATGGAAATTAATGGAAAACAATTCTCTAGCGAAGAATTTGCACAAAAAATAGAAACCCTAACCCACGAAGGAGTTCAAGAAATTGTCTTTGTTATCGGTTCATCTTGCGGAATTGGTAAAAATGTTTCAGCACGTGCAAACCTAAAAATGAGCATGTCAAAAATGACATTCCTTCACCAATTTGCAAGGCTCATTTTGGTTGAACAAATTTACCGTGCTTTTAAAATTATCAAAGGGGAAACTTACCACAAATAGCAAAAAAAAATTTTTACGGTTTTTAAAATAACATGTTCAAAAAGGGGTAAAAATAGAATATGAGAATTTCAAAAATTGATAATAATTTTGAGTCTAAAAACGTTAACAGGACAACAAACGCAACATTAAACAACACGAATTATATAGATAAATCAGGGCTTTTAATGGCTCATTTAAACAACATTTCAGCCATAAATAACATTTCGTTTACCGGTAAAAAATATGAACTAGGTTTATCCCACGATGAACTTGTTGAAAGAACATCAAAAGAACGATTTGGCTCAATAGAATTATTATCATATTATTCCCCAGAATTTCAGAAATTAGAAGACGGAGACAGATTAGCTCTAAAACATTTGGTTAAAGCTGCAAATATTATTGGCAAAATCAACATGCAACTTGATGATGTAAACAATATTCCTTTCAAAAAATATCTTGAAAAGGAAATCGCAAAAGGTAACGAAGATGCTGTATTAACAAAAAAACTTTTTGATGGTCAAAAAGGAGCATTCTCTCAAGATATGGAATTTAATCACATTTCACTTATAAAGGGAATGACTCAATCAAAAGGGAAAGGGGTTTACCCACGAGATTTAAGCGTTGAAGAATTTCACAGTATTTTAGAAAGCATGATTCATGATGGTGAAATAGAAGAAGTCAGAAAAATGTTAAACCAACGCACTGTTGTTGTAAGAGATGGCGACAAATTAAAAGGCATTGATTATATCGATTACTTCAAAAAAGACTTTTCTAAAGTTGCTGATGAACTAGAAAAAGCTGCAAAATATTCAACAAACCAAGATTTTAACGAATTTTTATTATATCAAGCAGAAGCATTAAGAACAGCAGACCCAATGCTAGATGCTTATGCTGATAAAAAATGGGCAGAACTTCAAGACACTCCGTTAGAATTTACCATTACACGTGAAAACTATGATGATAAATTCACAGAAACCATTTTTGATAACGACAAATTATTATCTCTACTTGCAAATCACGGCATTACACCAATTGCAAAAGACTTTCTTGGAGCTCGTGTTGGTATCATAAATAAAGAAGGAACAGACTTCATTTTAGGTTCAAAAGATTTATTACCTGAACTTGCTAAACTTATGCCATACACTGATGAATACGAACAAGTTATCAACAAAGATAACAAACAAACAATGGTAGATGTTGATTTGGTAACAGTTACAGGTAATGTGGGAGAATACAGGGGAAAAATCACATTAGCAGAAAATCTTCCAAATTCTGACAAACTATCACTAAAAATTGGTGGTGGCAGACGTAATGTTTACCATAGACAAATGCGTTTACACAAAAACGATGTAAACAATCCATATCAAGAACTTTTGATTCCAGAACAACAATCTATGTTTGACCCAAATAGTTATCACTATTTTACAATTTTCCACGAAAATGGACACTCTCTTGGACCAAAAGAAGGAAATGAAAAACTTGGACAATATAGAAATATCATAGAAGAAAACAAAGCTGATATGGCAGCAATAGCTTTCACTGATAAACTTATGGAAATGGGTGTTTACACAAAAGAAGAACGTGACGCATTGCTTGTTAATTTTGCACTCCAAAATTATCTAAAAGCAAAACCTGATGCCCACGTTGCTCATAGAGTTCGCCAAGTTATGCAAGCAAAATATTTCGAAGATAATGATGTTGTGAACATTACAAAAGACGGACAAATTTATGTTGATATAGAAAAAGTTATTCCAACAGCATATAAAATGCTTGAAGAAATCATACGTATTCAAATTGACGGAGATTACAAAGCTGCAGAAAGATATGTTAATAAAAACTTTGTCTGGACAGATAATATGGAATACATCGCACAAGAACTCCGTAAAAATTCAAAAATGCTAAACGCAACAGTAAAAACTCCACTTGCAGATTATTTAGCAAAACAATAACTCCTATTGTATCTAGGATATAATATGATATAATCTTTATATAACAACAGTTAAATAAGGAGAGCTTTATAATGGAAACTTTTGAATTGAACCTATCAATGAAAGAATTAGAAAAAAGAACTCATAAGGATTACTTAATAACTAAAAAGTTCTTAAAAGCTGATGCGCCTGAATATTTGGCATTAGCTGAAGGTGACAAAAAAGCTCTTAAACATTTATGTAAAGCTGCAGAAATTATTGAAAAAATCAACATGCAACTAGATTGCCACCACAATTTAGCAGTAAAAGAATATTTAGAAACAGCTTCAAAGAAAAACAAACAAGCTAAACTTACCAAAATATTATTTGACGCTCAAAAAGGTGTTAACGCTGTTGATACAATGTCTTGCCCAATCAGACTAATCAAGGGAATTGACGAAAGACCAGGTAAAGGAGTTTATCCTGAAAATCTTTCAAAAGAAGAATTTCATAGCGTACTTATCAGAATGCTAAAAGAAGGAAAAATTGAGGACGTTAAAAGCGTACTAACTCAACGTTCTGTTGTAATAAGAGTTGCAGAAGACCTAGTTGGGGTAGACTATATAGAATATTTCAAAGACGACTTTTCAAAAGTTGCCTATGAACTAAACCGAGCAGCTGAATATTCAACAAACAAAGATTTCAATGAATATTTAGCACTACAAGCAAAAGCCTTAAGAACACCAGACCCAATGCTAGATGCTTATGCAGATAAAAAATGGGCAGAACTTCAAGACACTCCGTTAGAATTCACAATTACACGCGAAAACTACGAAGATGAAATGACTGGTACAATTATTGAGAATGAAGAATTAACAAAATTGTTAGAAGAACACGGAATCTCTCCGATTCCAAAAGATTTCTTGGGCGGAAGAGTTGGTATAGTAAACAAAAAAGGTACACAAGATTTAATAAAAATCAAAAAATACCTTCAAATCTTAGCTGATAACATGCCATTTAATAACGAGTATAAACAAACAATTTCAGCAGAAGCCGATGCTCAACAGACAATGGTTGACGTTGATATGGTTATGGCATCAGGAGATGTAGGAGAATACAGAGGTGGAATTACACTTGCTGAAAACCTTCCAAACTCAGACAAATTATCACTAACTATCGGTGGCGGCAGACGTAATGTTTACCACAGACAGATAAGATTTATTAGCGACAAATCTAAACTTCAAGAAAGATTAGACGCTATTTTAGACAAATCTCAACACAAATATTACTTAGACGAAGCTGACCATTGGTTCACTATCGGTCACGAAAACGCTCACTCTCTTGGACCAAAAGAAGGAAGCGAAAAACTCGGTAAATACAGAAATATTATTGAAGAAAACAAAGCCGATATGGGAGCTTTGGCTTTTGTAGACTTGCTAACAGAGCTTGGTATGTACACAAAAGAACAACGACTTCAAATTATAGTTACAACAATTGCTGACAATTTCTTAAAATCAAAACCAACAATGTCACAAGCTCACAGAGTTCGTACAGTAATGCAAAACAAATATTTCGCAGAACGCGGAGGATACGAAATAACAAAAGATGGCAAAATCATAGTTAACATAGATAAAGTTGTACCTATAGCAAAAGAAATGTTAGCAGAAATTGTAAGAATTCAAATTGAAGGTGATTTTAACAAAGCCGAACAATACGTAAATGAAAACTTTATATGGACTGATAATATGGAGCTTATCGCCAAAAAGCTTCAAAAGATAAACAAAACCCTAAACGGAAGATTAGAAACAGAATTAGCAGACAAATTACTTGCTGAATAAATAAAAAAAGGAAGCCATAAGGCTTCCTTTTTTATCATTTTGGAATTCTTAACTTTTGCCCTACTTGCAGAGCAGAACCCTTCAAGCCATTGGCTTGCTTAAGAGCGTCAACAGTTACTCCATGTTTTTGAGCAATAACGGTCAAATTATCACCTGATTTGACTGTGTAAGTATACTTATCAAGTTCTACAAAATAGTTTTCAATGGAACCCGCAAGAACTGTGCAATATTTATTTAATAAATTTTCATTCTTTAAACGAGCACGACCTTGTTGTTCTGAAAGGAACGCAACTTCCCAAATCATACTTGGTGCTGAATATTTTGTTTGAGGAAGAGTTAAAACTCCTGTACGTTTTTCTCTACCTTTTTTATCTAAACCACCTTTTTGGGTCTGAGCATAATCGCGTTTACCATTAACCACAAATGGTTCTGTTATATTTTTTTCATTTTTAGGAATCCAGGCGTCGAATGTTCGTTCACAACTTTCGCAGAACGCTTTACTATTCTGCCAAGTAGCTTTTGGAACATCAGTAGTTCTATAATAGAATTGCATTCTATCTTGAGTTGCTTCACGAGTAGTTGCATTAACGTGAACTGAAATAAACATATCCATTTTATCATAAGGAGCAGATTTCATTCGTTGAGTTACCAAATTCCTTGAACCTTGTATAAACAATACTTCTGCGCCTTTTGCACATAAACGATCTTTCAAACGCATAGCATTATCATAATTGATAATCCATTCATCGTTTAAACCACCAATACCTGGGGTACCTCCATCTATACCACCAGATGCATTATAGCCATGACCAGCATTTACTACAATAACTTTGCCACTTAATGGCCCAGTTTTTGTAGGTTTAAACACATGTTCATTTGGAACAACTTTTCCTTTGACACGTTTAACTTTTGCAATATGCGGACGAGTCTTTAATGAAGGGTTTTCAGATGAATAGTCTGTTGTTTCGATAACTTCATTGGTTACATCATCCACAGTAGTGGTCTTATTTTCAGCCGCAATATTATAATCTGCGCGGTTATAGAAAATAAACAACTTCTGATCTGGATGAATAGTTGTTGAAGCTAATCCGTTCGCCTTCATAAGCGCGTTAACATCAATACCTGCATTTTTAGCAATGGTATTTAAGTTGTCCTTAGGTTTAACTGTATAAATATCTGCAGGAAGTTCAATCATTTGACCAACAGAAATTTGGTTAATATCTTCGATTTTGTTTTGAGCTGCTAAAATATCTTCTTCAACACCAAACTTTTTAGAAATACTATATAAATTATCTTTTTGTTGTACTTGGTAAACAACTTTTGGAATTTTAATTTCTTGATTTAATTCCAACGAAGCATTAGAAGGATTGACACCGTTATAAGCCATCAAAGCTTTAGCATCCACCCCGAATTTTCTAGCAATTGAATAATAGCCTTCACCTTGTTGAGCGGTATATGTGAACTCAAAAGCTTTCACATTTGGAATTGCACATTTCAAATCTTTATTTTCTTTATAAGGTAATTTAGCCAACATTTTATCAATTGTAGACGAATTTTCATCTATATCATTGTTAGGATGAGTAGCTTCAACAGTAGAACTTGGTTGAGTTGCTGGAGCAGTCGCTTGCTCATGAAAACGAGCACTTGCGGCTTTCAATTCTGAAACCTCTGCAATCTTAAACTTCAAATTTGCAACTTTTTTGTTGTTGCGTTTTATATCTGCTGTAACTTGATTCTTTTCACTATCTTTTTTAGCTGAACCAACCTCATAACCATCATCTAAAAATTCGCCCAAATCATTGCGGAAATTTGAATTTTCGTAGTGTTTCATAGCTAATTCAATATCTTTTTTACTATAAGTAACAGCACCATAATTTTCAATATTGTTATTAGCAACAGCCCTGAATGCATTCCATTGGTAATTTGTCATCTCAATTGCGGATGCATCTTTCCACTCGTTAGTACTTTTATCAAAAACACTTAATTTACCATTATCGTCAACAATATATTTACCGCCATTGTTTTCAAAAACGCAGCCTTTTTGAACAAGTATTGGATTTCGCAAACCTTTATTTACGATGTTTACATTTACGTAGACAAATCCTTCAGGTGGAATTTTATCAACCATATATTATTCCTCGTATTTTAAGCACACTTTGCTCGTATATATATAAAAAATATATACTCCCAAAAATTGCCCCATAAATGATTGAAAAACTTTTTTAATTTACTTTTCGTTACAATAAGCTACAAAAACAGAATTTATCTTGTAAAAAATACTTTATATAAATATAGGGGACAACTACGGAGTTATTATGCCAGGAGATTTAAAAGTAAACACAAAAGTATCTGCAGCTACGTATCAAGATATTAGTGGTTCAAATTTTACAACAGTTGGGGTTGATAACAGCATTAAGGTTGGAAATGGCTGTCTTGGACTTTATACAGGTGCTGGAACATCTTTCAATGGAAAACCCACCTGCGCCGTAGTTGATTTAAAAGGTTCAATGCCTTATGGTGATACTTGCTTATCAGGAGGGTTTAGAGTTAGAAACAAACTAAACCAAGACTCTCAAACTGTACAATTAAGAGTACAACCTTTGACAGTTACAGTTCCTGTAGCAAAAAACACAAGCATTTACACAACACCATATGTTGCAACAAATATAAATTATAAAACAGGCGACCCAAAAACATCTTTTGGAAACTATACAGGCGTTTCAACAAAAGTTGGAAAAGCCAGCGTGTTTGTGGAAGGTCAACTATACGATTTGACCAAAGTAAACAAAAATACAATCGGCATTAATGCAGGTGTATCAATTCCAATTGGCGGATAAATTATTTAATTTCAGATTGATAAGCCCAAGCAGAATGATTATGAATACTTTCAAAAGCTTCGCAATCAACTTCAAACTCTTTGATTGTAGAATTTTCGCGCAATTTTACTACAGTATCACGTAAAACATCTTCAACAAATTTAGGGTTTTCCCAAGCTTTTTCAGTCACATATTTTTCGTCTTGACGTTTTAATAATGGGTAAACAGGGCAAGACGCACAAGATTCAATAAGTTCAATCAAATCTTCCAACCAAATATGTTCAGTTTCATCATAAGAAACTTTTACACTAATAATTGCTCTTTGGTTGTGCGCACCATATTCTGAAATCTCTTTAGAACAAGGACAAAGTGTTGTTACAGGAACTTTTACCCCTAGTATAAACTTATATTTACCCCCATCAATTCTACCCTCAAACGAGCAATCATAACACATTGGAGCTGATAGATTTGAAACAGGAGCTTGCTTATCAACAAAATATTTAAAATCAAACTCTAATTCACCGCTTTGGGCATCAAGACGTTTTACAACTTCTTCAAGACAGCCACGAATATCAACACCTAAAAGTTTTTTACTACGCCATTCGTTCAAAACTTCAACAAAACGGCTCATATGAGTTCCTTTATAATCTTTTGGCAATGATACGCAAACTCGAGCTTTCGCATAAACAACTTTGTCTGTTTTGTTTTTACGTTGAACAACAAGTGGTAATTCTACATGCTTTATACCAACTTTTTGAATATCTACATTTCTATTATCTTGTGAATTTTGTACGTCTTTCATTTTTCACCTATTTTTCAAGTAATGCCTTCTTGGCTTGTTTCCACAAAGCATCATATTCTTCGAATGAATATTCTGTTAAAGGTTTTGTTGCTAACTCTTCCATTTTACGGAAACGTTTTTCGAATTTTTTATTAGCTTTTAACAAAGCCTGTTCTGCATCAATTTTATTCCAACGAGCTAAATTCACTGTTGCAAATAAAATATCACCAAATTCTTCTTCCATATGTTTTCTATCGGCTTCTAGAGTTGCCTCTTTGAACTCTTTAAATTCAGACATAATACACTCGTATAAAGAATCCTCGTTTGGCCATTCAAAGCCAACTTTTACAGCTTTTTTAGAAATTTTTTGAGCTGAAATTAACGCAGCTTGCGCACGAGAAATTCCATCCATTGCAGATTTTCTATGAGATTTCTCTTCAGCTTTTAATTTTTCCCAAGCATCTACAACACCATCAGGAGAATCAATTTGAGCATCTCCAAAAACATGCGGATGACGATGAATTAATTTATCTTTTAATTCCTTTGCTACATCTTCAATTGTGAACTCTCCACTTTCTGATGCAATTTGAGAATGCAAAAGAACCTGTAAAAGAACATCCCCAAGCTCTTCTCGTAAATGCTTCATATCATTATCATCAATCGCATCAACCGCTTCATAAGCCTCTTCAATCATATTAGGACGAAGAGTAGCATGAGTTTGCTCTCTATCCCAAGGACAACCTTCTGGAGAACGCAACTTTGCAATTACAGCTATTAATTCTTCTAAATTTTTATAATTCATAGTTTTATTTTAACACAAATCATACAAAAGGTTGATTTAAAATTTAGACACTATGATAGACTTAATACGTGGATAATTATAGAAAGAGGTTTAATTTATATGACAGCAATTGAAAGAATCAATCAGTTAAGCCATCGTATCTTCAA
>JAFUPZ010000139.1 GCA_017472545.1 bacterium
AAAATGAAACCAGAAGAACAACTTGGCAAATTATTACTAGAAAAAAAACTAACAATCGCGACAGCTGAATCCTGTACTGGCGGATTGTTGAGTTCGAAACTTACAGATGTATCAGGAAGCTCGGATTACATAAAATTAAACTTTGTCACATACGCAAATGAGGCAAAAAACGAAATATTAGGTGTTAGCTGGGACATTTTAGATACTTTTGGAGCAGTAAGCGAACAATGCGCTGAAGCTATGGCAAATGGACTTCACGCAAGAACAGGCTGCGATATAGCTTTATGTACAACAGGAATTGCAGGCCCTACAGGTGGTACTGCAAACAAACCTGTCGGACTTGTTTATATTTCTGCAAAATACAATGGAATAACAACTGTAAAAGAAGTCCGTCTAAATCCTAATTTACCAAGAGTTCAAATGAAAGAAGAATTTGCAAATCAAGCACTAAAACTTGCGATTAGTCTAATCGAAGACAACCGCATCTGCTAAATTTACCACCTTTAATTACCCTGCAACAAATTGCGCCAACAATTCAGGGAATTTATTTATTAAAGCATCCGCAAACTTTTCAGTATCGACTTGAGTTGTAACAACTGACAACAAATCTTGAGGCAGTTCGTTAATCATATTGTGTAAATGTTCAGGCTTAATTTTACCCATTGCTTTAATTAGCTCTTCTTTATCGCGTTCACGTCCAATAATATGGGTGTATGCATCCGTATCAAACTTTTCAAATAATTTATTTTCTTGGTTAACTAAAATATAAGTTAATTCTTTTTTCTGCGCAGGTTGGAAGTTTGTAATAGCATTTTTATAGTCCTGATCTCCCAATTGACTAATTTGTAAAATCAATTCAGAAGAATTGCCATCAGTTTCTTCTCCAGTTACACTTTCTAAAATCTGCTGTAAATACATTTCTGGGATAAATTTCAAACTCTGTAAAAGCATTTCTTTATCCAAATCGTGATCAACAAGAAGATTATCTAATTGTTTTTCAGGCATATATTCAATAATTTGAGTCTGAGAAAATAATTCAAATACAGTTTTTAAAAGTTCCTCTTTTGGAATATCTTTTAACAACTCTAACAAACTATCTTGAGTAAAATAATTTAAACCTTGAACTAAATCATCTTGCTCTAACATTGGAATCAATTTTTCCATTTGAGAAGGTGTCATTTCTTGCATAATTGTCAATTTATTCTGCGGATCAGCCAACTGGAACAATTCTATCAACTGGCTAACATCAGTAAACATATCCGCAGCCATTTGAATTGCTTTTTGGTTACCTGCGGCAGCCTCAGCTTCCAAAATTTCAACAACAGTTTTAGACTCGTATACAGCCATACGAGATTCAGGAATACTCAATCGAGTACGTAAATATTCTAAATCTGTGTTGATAACAATTGACATAGTTCGTCCTTAAATTCTCTCTTATATATATTAACGTACAATTATTTATATAATTTCAACCATAACATCATTTGTAACAAAAAGTAATAAACCTCTAAAACACCCTAATAACAAAGCTTTTAGATTAAATTTTTCATTAACTTTTGTAACATTTTTACTACCATTGTAACAAAAGTACACCAAAAAATGACTTTATATATATAAGGGAAAAACATAAGGACTTGGAACAATGAGTTTCGATGTAAATGTTGGAAGATCACAACCTATAATCAAAGCAGCAGCTAACATGAACAATGATGGCGGCAGCGGTGGTAATACAGGTTATATGATGAGAGGAAGAAGAAAAAAAGATTCTAATCCATTCGGAAGTGTTTTTGGAGATGAAAATGAAATGGATACATTCCAAATGGGTTCTAAACTTCCAACAAATAAAGAGCTTGAAGAAGCAATGGGTATGAAACCATCTTGGATTGAAAGTATCTTAGACAAATTCACTAAATAAGATTTTACAAACTTATACATTTTGACCCATTATAAGATTTCTCCTAAAATATATTATATAGGAGGATGATATGAATTGTTGTAAATGTCAAAATGAACTTATCACAACAAGCTTTCAAGGCTTGGAATTGCAATTATGCAAAAAATGTGGTGCAGTATGCTTAAAAGAATCCGTATTTTGGGAAATTGCAAAACGCTTGGGCGTTGAAAAAGATATAGTAAATCCATTTGAAATGGAATATGTATCAGTTAATGAAGAAGCAAGAAAATGCCCATTATGCGGCAAAGATATGGGGAAAATATATCATAATGGAGTCTTAATTGACCGTTGTGATGAATGTAGAGTTTTATGTTTTGATAATGGGGAATTATCAAAATTCTTCGGAAATTATGCAAAACCTGCAATTGGTTTAATGAATAATGCAACTTTCTTAAAAAATCATTGCGAAGAAAAATCTAAAATTTCTGAAGAATATGAATCTAAACCTATACAGTTACAAAGTCAAGAAAAAGAATTCAAAGCAGGTGCTACAAACGGATGGATAGTTGTAATGCTTATGGCTCTTTTTGTTGTCCCAACTATTGTTTGCTTTATTATTCCATTCCTAGTTCCAATTGGAATAACTTTAACAGTTCTATTTATGTTTGTATCTGGCGGATTTAGAATCCTTAACCCTCAAGAGGCTCTTGTATTAACCGTATTTGGGAAATACATCGGTACATTACGTGGTGCAGGCTTCCATTGGGTTAACCCTTTTGCAAGAAGCAAAACTTTTGGCCC
The DNA here is from genome assembly GCA_017472545.1 of bacterium. Classification (GTDB taxonomy): domain Bacteria; phylum Cyanobacteriota; class Vampirovibrionia; order Gastranaerophilales; family Gastranaerophilaceae; genus Zag111. The sequence goes on from JAFUPZ010000139.1 coordinate 2,696, forward strand.
TATTTCATTAAAAGCTAGAACTTTAGAAAATGGCAAACAAAAAATTAACGATGAATTAGGTAATCCTATCGAAGTTGGTATTATTGTTGTTTGGGAAGTTCAAGACACCGCAAAAGCAGTATTTAATGTTGATGATTATCCACAATTTTTAGCAGCTCAAAGTGACTGTGCATTGAGAAACATTGTAAGAATGTATCCTTATGACACACCAGAAGATTCACACAAACAATCTTTGCGTGGAGATAGTATGGAAATTTCTGACAAGCTTAAAAAAGAAATTCAACGCAATGTAACAGAAGCAGGTATAAATGTTGTTGATGCTAGAATTACTCACCTTGCTTACGCCCCAGAAATTGCTGTTGCAATGTTACAACGTCAACAAGCTTCTGCAATTATTGATGCGAAACGCTCAATTGTAGATGGTGCAGTTGGTATGGTTGAATTAGCTCTAAATAAACTTGAACAAAATAAAAGTATTGCACTTGATGAACAAACTAAAGCAAACATGGTAAATAACTTGCTTGTAGTACTTTGTGCTAATAAAGAAAGTCAACCTGTAATTAGAAATAATCTTTCATAATTTCTAAAATTAATGCAATAAAAAAAAGACCTGAAAAACAGGTCTTTTTTCATTATCTAACTTTCTTAAAATACAGTAGTTGATTTTAAGTATTCAGCAGATCTGTCATCTGTTGGAACTTGAATTTTTCCATTATAGTATACATAAACTCTGAATCTATCATTATTTGTACCATCAATAGCTTGAGTATTTGGAATATCAGGTCCATTTACATCTAAGAACAAACAGATATATGGTTGTTTATCTCCAACAGTAGTTGGACAAGGTGGGTTTTCTACTTCTGGCATTTTACAAGACTCCCCAGGATTGCTTACAGCATCTTCTGGATCACAAAGAACACTTGGAGTTACAAACCAATAAACGCCATCGTTTGTTGTAAATGACTGATCACCTTCAGCAAATGCTGTACCATTATCTGGTAATGCTTTAGCCTCATTGCACTTAATATCACCGTTTGTACTTAATTTTGAAGCAAATCTATTACAGAAAAACTTCCCTGTATCAGCTTGAAGTCTATCTGTACTTGTTGGGTCAAAATAAGCCAATGCTTTTGAAGTTTCGAAATCCGCAGGGAAAGTTTCTTCGTCTGCAATCAACTCTGCAACAATACGTTCAACAATGTAATATGATTTGCGGAACATAACTTTATTTTTATTCGGTTTCTTTTGAACAATAGCAGGAATCAACAAAGCTGCAATTACACCAAGTACAGTAAAACAAATTAATACCTCTGCGATTGTAAAACCTTTTTTAAATATTTTCATATAACTTCCTTTCAATTATTTATTAAATATTGAGTTTGATCTTAAGTATTCAACTTCTTTACCTGCGCCCGTTTCTTTTGGAACCGCAACTTTGCCATCGAAATAAACACAGAAGAAGAATCTATCTGGGTCTTTACCTGCGCGGCTATTCGGTAATTCGTTACCGTTTGTGTCAATTTGGAAACAAACATAATTATTATGAGTTGAAGGAGACAAAGCTGGAACTAAGCCTTCTGTTGAATCAGATTTACTTTCACAAGTTGTACCCTCTGGACGAGAAACACCGTCTTCATCAAGTGAACACAGCCTCAACGGTGAATAAAACCACGCAACACCATCATTTGTTACAAAATTTGGGGTTGCAGCTTGGTTTTCAACAGGTTTGGTATTTTCCATAGGACTACCGTCATCTGGCATAGCGTGACGTTCATCACATATAACTTTACCAGCAGTATTCATTTTTTCTGTGAATTTTTTGCAGAAATATTTACCTGTGTCGTTCATTTCCCTATTTTTTTCAGGATTAAAGTAGGCAAAACCAGTTGATAAATCTGCACCTTCGTTATACTGTTCAACATCCATTTCTGGGAAAAGTTCTTGATTGTTAATCAAGTCAAAAACAGCTTTTTCGGTAAGATTATATGCTTTTCTAAAAAGAGCTTTTGACTTAGAAGGTTTATGAACTAAAGCTTGAGGAATAAGGATTGCGGCGATAATCCCTATCAATCCTATACATACAAGCAATTCACCTAATGAAAAACCTTTATTCAATTTCATGTTGATTTATCCTCGTTAAAAATTTGTTACCAACTAATTACAACTGCACCAGAGCCACCATTTGTAGCATCTTCGTCAATGGTTACAGCACCTTTCCAATAACCTTCAGGAATACCTATTGTAGGGTCTGGGTTGTATTCTGGGTGATAATAACTTGAGTTATTATAATATGTATTGTTATATGTCTGAGTCCATTCATACTTACCATTACATTTCATACCTCGGCTTACATCAAATAATTGTTGAGGAGCAACATTTACCCTATCACCAGGAAGAATATGGTTAACGAATTTACCATTATTAAGCAATGCAAGAGGATTATATTGGTAACCTAAAGTACATTCTGTTTTAGAAGCAGTACCATGACCTCCAGCACCAAAGTTTTTCATAATATTGATAATATTTTCGTTACGATAACTAATAATAAATTTCAAATAAGAATTATACGAAACACTTCCGCCTTTTCTAGCCGTAATGTTAGCTGTTGTATAAGTTCTCCAATGTCCTGGATCTACCCATTGGAAAATTTTGCTGGCATCACCTTCTCCAAATGGGTGAATAGGAACATTAGCTGTAAATGTTTGGTTACCAGCAGATCCACCTAGAGCTTTTTTCTGAGGGATATTTGGACCTTCAAATGTAGTATCCTCACCGCTACCTACAGTATGTCCTGTATAAGCATGACCAATAACACCACCACGACCAGGGTTCATTTTCAAACCTTCGCTTAGCTCTTTAAAAATCAGAGTTTTAATTTGACCGGCTTTACCACCAATTCCATAAGGAATAACTTGTTTTTGAGTCAAATTAATATCAGCAATTTTTAATTTTGTATAGTCAAATACATTAACATCATCAACATGTGGATCTGGAGCACCAAAAATACCTTGCTTACACTGAATATCGGCTTCAGATGATAAACAGTGAGCATTTCTTAAAGTATTTGTATCATCTTCTTCTCCATTATAATCAGGCTGAATAGCTGCATAAGTATTTGGAGTAGTCACATCACCATGAGGCGGTGAACAGAATTTACACTTTCTCTCAAGAGAACCTTGAGGATAGTACGGATTCATACTTTGAGGCATACCAATTACCGCACCTGTACCACCTTTTATGATAATACTAGAATTATTATTTTTATCATGTTCTTTCCAAGTAAAGCTTTGACCAACACCATTATAAGCTTTAGCTACATATTCCCCATTATATAAAATCTTACTAGCTGAATTTTTATAAGCGCTACTAGTAATTACAGTTTTATAAAGTTTTTCTAATGGAACATGAGCATAAAAATATCCTGGTCCACCAACTCTGTGGTTAAAACAGTCATCAATCGCCATATAAACCTTAGACTCAAAACAACCTTCAGTTACACCATTTGCTGGATCACAATGATTGGCTACTTTGTCATAATCGCCACACATCAAACACACATGATTTTCATCTTTATTTGTACAAGGCAATTGATAATATTTATGATCTGGAGAATCAGTTTTGGTTAAAATATTATCAGGATACAAAGAACCATCATCATAAATCTTTGCCTCACAAGATACCGTACTATCGTTGTAAGTCTCACCATCTTCACAATATGCACCAGATACTTGGAACTGAGTAGTAGATGAATTACCATCCCATTGTGTACATTCTCTACCTTTAAAACCGTTAGCATGAACTGCAAGCTTGTAGTCCTTAACTAACTCTTTAAATTCTTCAAAGTTTTTAAATGAATTTATAGGATATGAATTGAGTTGTTGACTTGAATATGAACTGCAACCACCTGATGCACTAACACCAGAAACACCAGTTGTACCTGCTTCAAACAGTTCTCTACAACCAGAAGCAAGATAACCTTGTTGAGTATTATTTTGACCTTTTATTCTGTAGCTAGAGTTACTTTCAGGCTTAACACCATTTTCTGAAATCTGTTGACCTGCACCGCCGCCACCGATGATTTGTACATAGAAATATCTAGCTTTTTTAGGCGGATCGAATGTACACTCAGTTACGGATACATCATTTTCAATAGTTTTTGTACCTTTAATCAGAGTTTGACGCAAGCCACCATCTGCCCCACGATAACAAGCATAAGTACCGTGGTTTGCCTTAGTCGGAGGATTCAAGTGTCTTCTTGTAATCATAGGCATAAAAGATGCCAATATTACAAATAAAATAATTAATACTAATATCAATTCTACAAATGAGAATGCCGTTTTATTATGTTTCATTATCTCTTAATCCTCCAAATAAAATTACCAGGCAATAAATACTGCACCATCATACCCAGCACCAGATTTATGACCTCCATCACCTGCTGATGGGTCAAATCTATCTGCTTCAACTGCAGCAGTATTTACTCTATCTTCAGGGTGGAACAATACCGCGGTTGTTTCGTCTTTCATACCAGAATTGATTAAATATGTTCCAAAACCTGAATCTTTGATATATCTAGTTACGTTTTTCTGTGTCAAATCATAATACAATTCAATCAAGAATTTGAAATTTCCATAGTTACGAACAACAATTTCTGAATCTTTTTTATCATCAATAGTGATACTGTTATAAGAATAAGCTTGTTCATAACATAGACTTGTTTGGTTAGTATTTTGATTAGCTAAATACCAATGGTTCCAAGTGTAGTAATATAATTTATCTTTATCGCCTTCGAAACAATATTTTTTATCAGCAGTAGATCTATATGCTGTTTTATGGAAAGCATTATTATACCTTATTAGACAATTGTTTTCGAAAACATATCTATAATTGTTATCATTAAATAATTTATTTAAACCATCGGTAGAAATTGATTGATTAGCTTCATTTACGTATGTTTTGAAAAATGAATCACTATTACCATAAATTTTGTCATATTGATAAACATCTTCATAATCATGACCACATAAAGATGCAACAAATCTATCATTTTCAACCTTACAAGTAGCTTTATCTGCCAAATTGTTTGTAAAACGATTTAAACCTGTAGAATTAGTTAACAAAGAACTAAGCGGAACAGCCTTACAAGAACGAACATAATTTTTCTTAATTTTTGATTCGCCACCTTTTAAACCACCTTGAACAACAAGAACATTTTGATCTGCTCCTGCTGCTGGGTTGTTATTTTTAATATATGTAGCTTGACCATCTTCTTGATAAGCACCTGCTTTACCTGGAATAATTTTCAAGGTATCAGCAATACTTGTTAAAAACATTGTAGTAAATTCACCTGGAGCTCCACCATAGTTACCTTTACCTCCACCGCCACCACCAACAGCGTATACAACATAGAAGTTAGCAGATTTTATCGGTTGGAAGTCACAACCGTCAGGGTATGGACCAGTTGGTGCAGCCGCACCGATTTTTTTCATAATATTACCAGTTTTCGCATCACGATAGCACATGTAATAACCATGTGCTGCGTTATAAACAGGTTTTTGGTGTTTTTTAGTAAATACTTTCATAGATAAAACTACAAATATTGAAAGTATAAACATACAGATTAAAGTTTCTGCAATTGTGAATGCAAGTTTTTTCTTATCTACCATGTAATTACTACTGCCCCTCCATAACCCATTGAACCTTTACAACGGTAACTTGTATCACCATCATTAGATCCAGTTAAAACTGTACCATCATGACAATTGTATTCAGCTTGCTCTTCAGATGGAGCAGAACCATCACTAGCTTTGTCTCCATCAAAAGCTCTAAACATTTTAAATGCGTTAGTTATACCATGTAATCTATATACAGTATGCCCACCTGCACCTGACTTGCCAACGTATTCAGGAACCATTTGATCACTATCAGGAATTGGATATAAGAAATCAGATTCTTTTGATTTGAAATAAAAAGCATACTCATCATTTGAACCAGAAGTATCATTAATTGTATCGTGAGCAATAACCTTATCTGTACCCGCTGGCACTAAACTGAACAGATTACCCACCATAAACGTATTTTTATCCGAATTATAAGTAGGTTTTCCACCTTCAGCGACAAGAACAAGTTCGTGCTTGTCCCCTTCATATTCAACTAAAGTATCGTTACCTCTCAAGCTTTCTAAAGCTGCTGAACGATTATAATCAAACATAATAGGTTTACCAGGAGTGACTTTCAAATTACCACGCAATCTTGATACATAAATTGTTCTAAATTGTCCAGGATAACCAGCTTGAGCATAGAAGTTTACACCTTTTTTAAGCTCTTTGAAAATTAATACAAAATTACCCCAAACAACTTTTGGATCAGTTGTACGATAATCTTGAACATTTGAATTAAACAAACAAGGTTTATAAGAACAAGTATTATTCGATGCAGATGCTCCACAAGAAGCACTATAACTACAACCTCGATTAGTATTTACAGCCGCCGCATCATAAGTTGGAGTTTCATCCATAGATAATGTTGTTTGTTCTGGGAAATAACCTTTTCCAGCTAAGAACACACTACTTGAAGGGCAAGTAATAGATTCTGCTGTAGATAGGTTGTATATAGAATTGTAAGCGTTTAGATAAGTAGAATCGCCACAATCCACTGTATATTTTGATTCAGGTTTATCTGCATCAACCTTTGTAAAATAACATCCATTTGCACCATTTGGTACAAAACAACCAACATGATTTGTTGAATCTTTTATTTTTAAACCGAAACCAACCCCACCAAGCGGATCTCCAGTATAAGTATTATACAACGAGTCTGAGTAATACGCTTTGTATGTATCTACCACCTCAGGTAAGGTTGTAGTCCCTGCAAAAACATCTCCGTGATGAACTGTCAACGGAAACATTGCACGGGAACCAGGTTGCCCGTTTTTACCAAAATACATCCATGAAGTAAAACAAGTTTGCTTATTTTCAGCTTGAGGGTTTTCAACTAAGGAGGTGAAGTTTGGAACCTTTGCGCTCTCACAACCCTCTCTTTCGTTATGCATTTCAGCTTGCCAGAAACCACCAGATGGAACTTTTCCACCAGCACCATCTCTTGTATAAAAACTTTGGTTTCCACCGGTTGTTGTTAAAATAACTTTCAAGGATGTCCCAAGATCTTTTAACCAATCTTGAGGACCTTTAATATCTGGATCATCGCTATTTATAACATCATCAAAATTAACTTGATTACCAGGGTCAGCATGAATAAATTTACTGTGAAACTCTTTATATATAGTAGAATAGTTCCCACCTTTAATTTTTGGAGAATCAGACGCTGCTCTTTCACCTTCTGGTAAACCATTAAAGGCTTCTCTAACACCAGAGCCCGGACTACCACCACCAACTGCGTTAATTACAAAGAACATTGCCCCACGTTTTGGAGCAAATAAACAAGAGCCACCTTCAACATTGTCTTTTTTGTTGACAATTTTCCCGTTAGCATCTCTTGTAATTTGGTGTAATTTACCTTGATCATCATAATAGCACTCAAATGCACCGTGTTCAGGGTTTACCTGCTCCTTTTTTACCCTCTTTGTTGCTAATGGTATCATTGATAAAATTACCATTGCTAGAATTAGCATAACGACCATCATCTCTGCCAATGAAAACGCAGTCGTTTTTCCTAAACGAATCTTTTTACTCAAAACTATTCCTCATATATACATATAATGACATTAATGTATTAATATTATGCCACTTTTTTGAAGGTTTGTAAACCCTGTTTACAATTAATAATACATATTATTTAAACTTCTACAGGATTTCTACAAATCAAGGAAATAGCTTCATCTATATCGTATGATAAGTGTTCATAATAGTTGTATTCCGACAAATCGACAGAGTTTTTCATGCCTGTCTGCGCAATCAATTTCATCTGCTTTAATAAATCCGCAGTTGTCGTAATTTCTTTAAATACACTACCCTCGTTTTTGATAGTTTTGCCAACGTCGCCATGGTATAATTTCTTCCAATTCTCTACAGAATCATCATTTTCAGCATTTAATTTTGCCCATTCGTATAAATGTGTCGCAATCTTTTGTTCTAACTGAGTTTCACGATATTCTGGATCATACTGTTTTACTGCCACATTGAACTTTTTCAAATCTGCATCAAATGAATTGACAAATCTCTGAAGATTGCTATTTGAATGATAATAAACACAATCCGCATCATCTTTTTTGTGAGGATTTTCAAACTTCGGCTCAATATTTGCCATAGTAGCAACCGCCCCAACTAATTCCACAGGATTTAATCCCTCTAACTTTCTATTATAAATCGCATCAATAATTGGTATCTGCTCATAGCCATTAAGCTTCGCTAGTAATTCGCCTTTTGGTGTCAATTGATGATTAGACTTGATAAAATCCATCTTCTTCATAATACGTCTGCGACTTGCAAAGAAACTCTTCATTTCTTGAGCCTTCTTAGATTTTATTTGAGGATTGTTATCATAAGCATAGAAAGATTTTTCTAATAATTCGTTTATCAAATCGTCATTCTGACAAGTTGCATAATATCCTGCAACAAAAGAAAAATCAGGTCTGAATGCACTTTCTAAGTTGTCTGGAGAAGATTGAATTAATCTTTCGTAATTTTCAGCTTGTTTTTTATTAACCGCCATTGTTATACAATAACCTTGAGTATCAATTCCTCGACGTCCTGCTCTACCTGCCATTTGGTGAAATTTGTTTGCATTCAGTTCACCTACTGGAGTTCTATCTGATGTAATAACGGTTGTTCTTGCTGGCATATTTATACCTGCAGACAAAGTTTCAGTTGCAATCACAACCTTCACTAATTTTTTATTGAACAATTCTTCAATAAGTTCTTTTTGAGTAGGCAATAAACCTGCATTATGGATTGCATATCCCCTGAACAAGGCTTGATAATTCAAAGATTCACCAAGATATTTCCCTTCTTCTTTATATTTTTTCAAAATATCTAAAATTTGAGATTGTTCTTCTTCACTATTTAATCTCTCTCCAAATTTAGATAAGTGATTTAGAATTTCGTTACTTTGTCTTTTGCTAAATACAAAAAATATCGCTGGAACCTTATCTTCATTTTTTAATTTTCTTACCAAATTTTGATAACTTGTTAAACTTGGAGTTGGGAAACGTTTTGGCGGAGTTTGAGCTTTTTTAATTTTACCTTTATTACCTTTATTAGTCCTTGATTGACCTTCTGCCAAACATTCTACAATTTCAAAATCTAATGGAACATGGCGATTTTCTGACGGAACATCAATTAAAACAGTATGAACAGGAGAATTTTCCCTTGCTCTATAAGTTTCCATATTGCGCTCTTTCCCTGAAACGATTTCTGCTCGAGTGTGACCTTTACTATCAGCCATCCAATTAGCTACATCTTTGTTATTTCCTATAGTCGCAGAAAGTGATAAAAGTTGAGTATCAGGATCACTTAGGATAATTGATTGTTCCCAAATTCCTCCTCTATCTGCATCTCCAAGATAATGTAACTCGTCAAAAATTACAGTTTTTAAATTGTCCAAAATTCGATTATCCTTATTAAACCTATCAGAAAGTACCATATTTCTATAGACTTCTGTAGTCATAACAACTATTGGAGCATTAACGTTAACCTTTGTATCTCCAGTTAGCAAACCGACATTATCTTCACCATAAATCTTTTGAAAACTTCTAAATTTTTCATTACTCAACGCTTTTAGGGGTGTAGTATAAAAAGTTTTTACACCTTCATTCATATTTTTAGAAATAGCATAAAGTGCAATTGCAGTTTTACCTGTTCCAGTTGGAGCAGTCACGATTACATCATTATCTTTTAAAATATTCATCGCAGACGCTTTTTGGAACACATCAGGAGTAGCCCCTGATGGTAATTGAAAATAATTATTTTCCAAAGTTTGATAAAATTCACGAGCAGTAAAGTTGATTAAACTCAAATTTGTAGTATTGTTTAAAACATAATTATATTGTGGATATTGAGTGTATTTATATTGCTGCTTATCATTATCTAGTTGAATTGGTTGCGTGAATTTTATATTAGAAATTTTTGTAATCATAGTTACCCCTTGAAGTATATTTTATTAACAAAACTCCTCAAAAAAATATTTTGCGCAAATATTCATATTTTGTAATATTTTAAGCAATTATTTTTATTCACATGTTTTATATGGGCAAGATTAGAAAAATAAAGGAGATAATCTATGCAAGTAAACAATTCTCAACCAAGTTTCGGTTCAACATTAATTAAAGGGGCTGCTAAAACGCCTGTATTTAATAACAAATACACTAATGTAATTGATGAGTATTTTACATTAAGCAAAACAATGTTTAGTGGTGGTGCTAATTTTCATGAACCTCAAAAGATGGCTGACGCTATCGATTTTTCAACCTATGGTTTTGCTACAGATGGTACAGACCTAAGATTTGTTGGTAAAGATGGTGGACCTGGTGGTGCTGACACTTTTATTGGTAGAATTTTAAAACAAGCGTTTCCAAATGACCCTATTGAATATATTGATGACGTGGCACCAATTCATGTCGATGGCCCTGTTATTGATATGACAGAAATTGGAAAATTTCTTGACGAAACAGTTTAACAAAAAAGGAAGCTAAACAGCTTCCTTTTTTATGATACCCTTGCGATATTTTGTCTTTGAACCCCACCAAAAATCGAAGGATCTGGGAGATTTTGCAGTTTTGAATAATATTTTCGCAAATCTTCTGTACTCCACGCATTTGGATTTGCTTTAGTTTTTAACATTTTATCTATCATATCTGCAGTAATTTTAGTTTTATTATTAAAAGTTTTTGTAACAGTTTCTATAGAAGCCATAGCCTCTTTAGACAATGGAGTTTTTATAAATTTATTGTTTAACCTATTAAACTCAAGTGGTTTAACTTTAGGTTTACCTTTAGAAAAGAATTTACAAATATTTTTAACATGTTTTCCTCTAAACAATAAGTAATCTCCAGCTAAAGCAAGAGTAGTTCCTACAAAAGCACCAGATGCAAATTTCTTAACTGTAGATCCAGAACTTTCTGCAGGTGTATAATTTGTTAGGTCAACTGGCATTCTGCTTGCTTGGCTTCTCGCTAACAATGCCAAAATTTGCTCATTATTATAACTATAAGCTCCAAAACCAGTATTAACGCCTATACTATCAACTTTTGAGTAGTTACTAAAACTCATAATTTCCCCTATTCTAATCCCTATATAAATATAAAGTTTTTTTGAATAGAGAAATTGCCTTTTTTGTTAAAATAATTAACAGAATTAAAATCTAAGATTCATAAAACACAATCGTATCATTTAGTTTTATCTCTGTATTTCCATGAGGCACAATATACTCATCATCACGCTTTATAAGTGCAATTAAAAAATTATTAGGAAATTCGATTTCACAAACTTTTTTATCCAACCAATAATGACCTTCATCTATATTTGTTTCTGTTAGTTTAATATCTTCTGGTTGCTTTTCATAAGTTTGCCCCAATAGGACTTCGTCATTAGCTTGAAGTTTTGTACTTCCATTTGGAATAATTTTTTCACCATCTCTTGTCACCATTAAAATAAGAGCATTTTTACTAATCTTTATATCTTTTAGCATTGAATTATTCCAAGGATGATTATCATCAATCGTTAATTTATTCAGTGAAATAGCAGCTTCTTGTTGATAATCATTAAAAGTTTTTCTTACATCATAGAATCTGTCAATCATTGAAGATTTTTTAGCAAGATAAGGAAGCAACGAACCCTGCAAAGTTACAGACAACAAAGCTACAACAAATACTATATGAAACAGATCATAAACTAACGCTTCACTTTCTGCAACAACCATTATCGCAAATACAATTGACGCTGCCCCTCTTAAACCTGCACTTGATATAAAAAATATTTGATTCAAAGTTGCCTTGAACGGAAACATAATCAAACCCACTGCAAGCGGTCTTGCTATAAATGTCAAAAATACAGTTATCAAAATTGCAGGCAATAATATTTCAGGGATTTTATGAGGGAAAGATAAAAATCCTATCAAGAAGAAGATAATAACCTGTGATAACGCGGTTATACCATCAAAAAAGTGCATCATAGTAATTTTATTTTTCAATTCACAGTTCCCTAAAATAATCCCTGTAATATAAACACTCAAATATCCATTTCCACCTAACAAATCTGGTATCGCAAATGATGCTAACGCAATTGCCACCATAAAAATAGTATCAGTACCTTCAGATAACAATCTTGTTTTCTTGAAAATCAAATTTGCAACAATAGCAATTACAACACCGAAAAATACGCCATAAATAATTTGTTTAAAAAGTAATGGAGTCAAAGCAAGGGCATTTCCACCTTTTAAAAGCACAATACCTAACATTGTTAAAATATAAGCAAAAGGGTCGTTACTACCACTTTCCATTTCTAAAATTGGGGCAGTATTATATTTCAAATTAAGTCTTTTTGAACGCAAAATTGAAAACACTGAAGCTGCATCTGTTGAGCTTATAATTGAACCAATTAAAAAACTTTCAACAAATGGCATCTTTAAAACGTAATAACAAAAAAGTGCAGTAAATCCTGCAGTAAATATTGTTCCAAGTGAAGATAAACATACAGCTTGAGCAGTAATTCTACTATTCTCTGGTTTTTTAGTACAAAAACCTCCATAGAAAATTATGAACAACAAACCAATAGAACACAATTTTGAGGTTAAATCATAGTCATCAAACGCAATTTTTAAAACCCCATCAGAACCAAACAAAACACCCAAAAACATAAAAAATACCAACGCTGGCATTCCAAGTTTATTTGAGAATTTATTGGTTACAATACAAGACAGAATTACGATTGCACAAAATAAAATAATTATCGACATAGAAACCTCACTCAACTCGTGTTTGTTGATTATATCATACATTTCAAATTTTGAACATTTAAGATTTTACATCGTTACTATACATGTAGTGTTATGAGGTGAATGGATGAAAAAGTTAATTGTTTGTATTATGGCATTTGCATTTTTAGTAACAACTTGCGCACCTGCACTTGCAAAAGGGGGTCACGGGGGTGGTCATGGTGGCGGAAAAGGTGGAGGTAGCCATAGCTCTAGTCATAGTGGAGGTCACGGTGGCGGAAAAGGGCATAGTGGCGGACACGGTGGTGGACACGGCAAAGGTGGACACGGTCGAGGACCTTCTCATGGTGGACCTAGAGGAGGTGGTCATTATCACTCTTCTCACTCAAGCAGTGTTTATTTGGTAGGTCGTGAAGTTATTCCAAACATTCACACTTTTGCTGATTGTAATGAACATTCTGCAACTTCTGAAACCTTTGTGAGCTACTATTCAAACGGAACAAGCCGTTCATACACTTACTATACAGTCTTAGATGCAAAAGGTAATGCTCTTGTAACAGATTGCACAGACGTAAAACACACAATCTATGATAATGTTCATTATTTACTTCTCAGAAAAGGGGGTAAATATGGAATATATTCTCACGATGGACATTTGATTAGTAACAGAAGTTATACAACAATGTATGAAATTGCACCAAACAGACTGCTTGTCAAAGCAAACAAAATGTATGGTGTAGTTGATTTAATGGAAAATACAATTGTGCCAATAAAGTACAAGGAATTCAAAAGTGTTGGGAAAGATTTGTATATTACCAAACTAAACGGTTATTATGGAATGGTAAATAGTTCTAATTTCATATTTTTCCCACCAGAATACGACAAAATAACCCAACTTTATGACACTTTTGTTCTAAAACAATACGGCAAATATGGTTTAGCAGACGCTTATGGAAGATTAATCCTTGAACCTGTTTACGACAAAATAAAAAAACAAGGAGAATTCATTGTCGTAAAAAAAGACAAACGTTGGGGAGTTTTTGATTCCTCAGGGCGAATGCTAAGCGAAATTGGGTATGAAAAAATTAGAATTAATCGTAACCATTTAGAAGGCAAAATTAATGGTATGTGGATAGAAATTCCTGTTCCTTTGATTTAACAAAAGAAAATACTCTCTTAAATAGAGAGTATTTTTTTATTTGGCAAAAATTAATATTGAGGGATTTAATATGGACAAGGAGTAAAAATGTACATTTCTGCAATAACCCCTCTCAACCCATACCAAACAACAAATAATAAAGTCAAAACACAAAAAACTCAACTTATCGCTCCACAAAGTTGCGATATTGTTTCCTTTGGTAATTTTTATGGAAAATTTGAAGAAGTATTATACCGCGCAATTGGAAAAAGTGAACTTGATGAACTTTTGAAACCAAATGGCCGTATTTTGGGACATAAGTACACAACAGGAAATCCTATGGGTTGGGGCGCTAGAGATTGGGATGCGGGCTTTAAGTACGGTCAAAAAGATTACTTTTTTGTACAATTCAAAAAGAACCATTTTGACAATATACATGTCTACAACGCATCTGATTACTCCACAGATTCAAGATATGTAATAACAAAAGGCTACTCATTAGAAGATATTGAAGCTATACGCGAAGGAACAAACGCGCACGGAAAAATCATTTGGGCATCTTCAGAAGAAATAATTCAAGAAGATAAACAAGCTAAAATAACTTCAATATTTAGACTCCTAAAACAACTTCTTTCAACAAAAGATGAAACTATACAAAATAGATCTATCGTTGAAATTTCGTCCTATGCAAAAGAATTCCCACAATTAATTCAACCCCTAATTCCTTTAGCTAAAGCAGATTCTAACTTTGCTCACAAACTTTTATTTGTAATCGGAGCCTCTGATAACAAATCTTACTTGAATTTCGTAAAATCATATTTCAAACAATTTATCCAAAATTATGACAAAATGAAAATTCACGACAGCTCTCTTATCTTTATGTCTCACCACGCTTCAAACCAAGACCTAGAACTTGTATTAAAAGTTATGGAAAAAGATAAGGATATAATGTACCATTCCTACGGAAATGTATTAGCAAAAATCCTTGAAGATAAAGATATTCCACAAATGCTCAAACTAGTTGACAGTTCAAATTATAGTATCCAAAATGCAATACTAAGAAGCTATATCTGCAAAGAGGACAAAAAGACCACGCTCAAAATTGCAAGAAATTTACTTACCAAATATTCTTCATTAGATAAAAACACCATTAAAGAAGATGAACTAAAATCACTTCTTTCTACTATAACTGAAGTCATGAGCAAATATGGAACAAAAAAAGATATACCTTTAATGAAACCGTTCACCAATTTAGGCATCTATACAGATATTGACTTTAGGGACATAATAAAAGATTTACAAGGTTAACTATTTCCAATCTGGATAATAATAAATTACAACCTCATCAGAAGGTTTGATTTTAGCATTACCACCCATAATCAAGTTTGTTAGTGAACCAACAAACGGAATAATTGTTAATGCCCATTTGATTGGATAAACGACATAACAGCGATTTTGACCTTTCTTCACATAAGTATCTACAAGTTGAGTCGGCCTTGCTCCAGGAATTTCAAAATCACCAACAATAATTTCAGCAGGGAAACCATTCATGCCGGCAGATATAACTGTTTCAATTTTTGCATTCACAATGGTATCTTTTTTTAGAAAAGTTTTTCTTTTACAATAAGTATCTTTAACTACTCGGAATTGAATTGTTTGACCTTCAGTCAACGTTTGCCCTTTTGTAGTTATTTTTTCAGTAATTGAAAGTTTTATAGGAACTCTATAAACACTTTCAAAGTTATAAGGCAAAGTTTTCACTTCAGACTCAGTAACTTCTACACTTTCAGCTATAGGCATAACTTCGGGTACAGACTGCGCTAACCCCATAGTTGGAGTTAATAGAATTGCTAAACTTAGAACAAATGCAAAAATTCTATTCATATTTAACATCCTTTGTAGATTTTGTTCTGATTTTTTCAGCCAATTTTTTGCGATTTTCAACAGATGTTAAAAGAAAATTCTGATAATATTCGTTGTTAATATATTCATTATTCTCTAAATATTGAGGATATTTGTAAGTAATATATTCATAAACTCTTGCAAGTCTTTTTGAGGTTAAATTATGTCTTGAAAATTTATCATGACGTTTTTGTGGACAAGTCTTGTTGATAAATACAATAACAGCAAGTGGATTATACCCTGCATTCACAAGATAATCTACAGCCCTCTTATCTGAAACTGTTTCAAATTTCTTAGACCCTAAAGCAACTTGAGCCGAATCTATCCAGCCACCAAATGTTCCATCATAAGACTTCATCGCAGTAGCAATTTCTCTTGCCAACATTGCAGCTAACTCATCATCGGTTTGTACATGTTGATACAAACCGTCATAAATTATAACTTGACGTTTTGTCAAAGCTTTATCGGTTGCTAAGGCTTTTTTCTTTTCTTTTTTATCGTATGTAAAAATTATTCTCTTAGTTAATCTATTATGATTTAATAAATTCACCCCGACATGGTCAATTCTTGATTGAATAGAATTTTCTTTGACTAATTGCGCTTCATCAGCAAAAACTGGAGCAGCAAACAAACTTAACACCACAAATAAAACTAATCTTTTCATATATCTCCCCTAACTATTATTTATTATATTAAATAATAACAAATAAAACAATCAACAAATCCAAAATCTTAAAAATATTTACTATATGTAAACTACTCAAGTAACTATAAAAATACAAAAGTTGCATTAAAATTAGTTTTTTTATAAAATTACGCTATCAGAATTAGGAGTTAAGGAAATGAAAAAAATTATCTTAGTTACTACGCTATTGTTTTGTTCAATTAGCCCAGTTTTTGCATCTCATTTAGATAATCAACTTGAAGAAATCGATAACAATGTAAAATACAGCACACCAAAACAACATGCTGAAGTATACAAATATAAAGATGAATATACATTAGACATAGCAAAAGATGTATTTGATCCAAAATTAATTGAGTTCACAAAATACACAAAAATTGATGAGGAAAAATACAAATCAAAATTAGCAAAAGACGAGCAAGAGTACCAAAAGAAAATTATTCCTGCAATATACAAAAAAACTAAAACTGTAAACATTGAACCTGAAGGCGTAGATTTTTACAACACTTATAGAATTGCAGAAAAGATAATTAGAGCAAATAATTTGGATTACATCAACTGGAGAGTTGCTATTCGAAAAACACCTGTTTCTAACGCTGCAGCATTCGACGGCAATTATATCGTCATAAATACAGGATTATATGACTCCGTATATGAAAGTGAAGAAGCTTTTGCCTTCGTAATTGCTCATGAAATGGCTCATCACATTTTGGGACATATGCAACGAGTCGCAGAGTTAAACAAAGAAATAAATTTTTTAAAAGCTCACGTCTCATCAGTAAAAAAATCAAGTCCAAAAAACTCTGGGATTGCCGAATTATCAGCAAACACACAACTAATGGGTATATATAAAGAGTTTAGAAAAATGGAATATATGGCTGATGCAGAAGCCTTAATATTGATAACCAAAGCTGGATACTCACCATACAAAGGAATAGAAACACTAAATTATTTGAACACCTTCAACAACGTCACAACTTTAGATTCTGCACATCCTTCACCTAAAAAACGTATAGAAGCATATAATGAAAACATTTCAGTACTTGACCCAAACTGGAAATACGTTGGGATTGAAAACATTTATAAAAGTGACGTATTAAAATGTAAAAAATCATCTGATAGAGTTTCCATAGTTATATCAAAATCTAAAACAGATAAAAACTTTTA
>JAFUPZ010000140.1 GCA_017472545.1 bacterium
AAATGGATATTCTCAAGGTGGTGCAATTTATAACTTTTCTCCAGACTCAGCACTTGTAGATAAGTCTTCTGTTATAGGTGAGATTGAAGGTAATTTTGTAGGTAATACAGCATTAACAATAACATCAAAAGCGGTTACTTTGGATGAAATCAAAGATTATATTCCAGCGGATAAAGTTCCAGATTCATTGTTTACTGGAACTACTGGTAAAGCTTATGCACGTGGTGGTGCTATTTACAATAACAATGCGGAATCTACTGATAATATTTCTACAATAGGGAACATAACAGGTGATTTTATAAGCAATAGTGCTTTTGTCAAAACTAATGATTATGGTTATTCATATGGTGGTGCAATTGCAAACTTTAATGTGATGAAAGATATTACAGGAAGCTTTGTTTCTAACAAAGCTGTTGTGCTTTCTAACTATTATAATTATAGTAATTCAGATTATGCTAAAGCCTATGGTGGTGCTATTTATAACTCTAATGGCACAATGGGCAATATCAATGGTGATTTTGTATCAAACGTTGCGGCTGTTGGAGCTAAAAATGCTGATTTATCGAATGTGAGAAATTGGACAGGTCAAGGTTTTGGTGGAGCTATCGCGAATGATAATGGTACTATGGGGACTTTGACTGGTAATTTTGTGAACAACATGGCTTCAAAATCTGGTGGTGCTATTTATAACGTAAATGGTGGTACTATTGGTGATATAAATGGTCATTTTGTATATAACGTAGCACGTGGTGATGGTGGTGCTATCTTTAACGAGGCAAATCTTGGAAATATCACAGGGGATTTTGTTGAGAATGGTGCTAGTTCAGGTGGTGCAATTGTCAACAATGGTACTATTAAGGATATTACTGGTGATTTTGTTGTTAACGTTGCCACAGATGGCGGTGGGGCCATTTCTAATATGGGCACTATTGGTAATGTAGTCGGACATTTTATAGGTAATACTTCTATAAACTCTTCTGGGTCTGCTGGTTCTTTGTTTGCAGGTGGTATGGCTGGTGCAATTGCAAATATGGGTACTTTTGAAAGTATTACAGGTAGTTTTATTGATAACAAGGCTTCTGCTGCAGCATCAATATATAACGCAGGTTTGATTAAAAGTCTTAATGGCGATTTTATTAGCAACATGTCTGTTATGGCAAACATTTATAATGCCGGTCAAATAGAGGCAATGTCTGGTAATTTTATTGGTAACTCTTCATTGTTCTTGGGTGCAGGTGGTTTAGTTAACAGTAGTACTATCAATAATTTAAATTCTAATTTTATTGCTAACGAAGGTAGTATTATGGGTGGCGCAATCCAGAATACTTCTACTATTGATAGCATCAATGGTGATTTCTCTTATAACAAGGCAAATGGTAACTTCGATGATTTTATGTTCGGAGTTATGAATATGATGGGTGGCTCAATTGGTTCCAAAGAAGAATTTGATAATATGGATTTGGATGCTTGGTATCAAGAACAGTTTGAGAAAATAGATCCAAATAGTTCTACATACTACAAGGATTTATATGATTTAAATAGCTTTAATACATCTTATAATATTATAAAATACATGCGACCTGCGTTTGGTGGTGGGATTTTTAATTCAACCCTTGATTTGAGTATGCTACAGGAGGTTGGAATACAGTCTGGTGGTACTCCATATACCAAATTTGATATAAATAATATCAAAATTGGTGATATAAAAGGGGATTTTGTTGGCAATATTGCAGATGGTAATGTGTCTTATGGTGGTGCAATTGCTAACGTTGACTGGGCAAATAAAATGAGTTTTATCTGGCAAATGTATGAGATGATGGGAGCCTTCCAAAATGAAGAAGAGATGATTAAAGCTCTAACTAGCCCTCAAGATATTACTATAAACAGTATAGAAGGTAATTTTATCAATAACAAAGCTGCATCAGGTGGTGCGATTGCTAACTTTGCAATGGATAAGGATGTAATGGGACCTTTGGCATCAGTTATTGATATTGTAATTAAACCGATTTTGGGTGAGGGTAATGAAGGAACTATTCCAGGTGTGTTCTCTTATCCTGATTACATAGCAAAAGAATTAGGAATATCTCCAGAAGAGGTTCTTCCAGGTAATTTAAATATTGGAAAAATTTCAGGTAATTTTGAAGGTAACCAAGCAACAGTTACTGATTTTGAGAACTTTGACAAAGCTATGGATACTATCTTTGAATCCGCTGAAACCTATAAACAATACCTAACAAATGGTGCGGATGTCACTTGGGAAGAATGTATTGACATGCTAAAAACAGCACTCGATACAGAAAATGCTAAACCTTCTCCAAATAGTAGTATCGTTTCCGATTTAGAGAAACAAATATTGATTTTTGAAAACCTTAAAGATGTTGATAAACTTGTTGACTCTTTGAAAGGTAGTTTAGGCAAAGGTGGCGCGATATTCAATAAAGGTGGAAAAATTGGTGAAATTTTAAATTCGTCTTTTGTTGGTAATAGTGCCTCAACTACATTTGATGGGGTTGAGGCTCAAGGTGGTGCAATTTGGACTGATACCGATTTAAAAATTTCAGCAACCGAAGGTTATGAATCATTGTTTGAAGGTAACTTTGTTGATCAAAATGGTGAAGTTCGTCCTGAAGCAATCTATGTGAAAAATGCAGAATTGAATCTAGAAACAAAAACTGGTGGTAAATTCTTATTTAATGATGAAATCAATGGTAGTGAATACAAATTAACTGTTTCAGGTGACGATACTGGCGTTGTTACATTTAACAACAATATTAAAAACGCAGAGATTACTTTGAATAACAATACTGTAAATGTTACTCAAGGCGAATTTTTAGGTAATAATAATTCCTTAACTTTAAACAGTGGAATATTAAATATTAATCATCTTGGTTTAACACCTACTCATTTGAACGACATTAGTTTAGTAAGTGGTCAAATGAATATTGATGTTGTTGATGTAGATTTAGCAAATGAAACAATGGGTAGAATTTCTGCTGATACATATTCAAATGTGTCTTCTGATGTGGCGATAAATGTTGGTGCATTTAACCTAACTTCTGATGCTACAAAAGACAAAACAGATATATTATTTGCAGATAGTGCTATAAAAGATAATGTTCAAACAGGTGTAAGTTCTCTACCAATAGATGGTGTGCAGACTGCTTATACCCCAATATATAAATATAATGTAGCTTATGATAATAGAGAAGATGGTGGTTTCTTTGTATTTAACAGAGCATCTTCAGGGGGAAATAATCCTCCAGCTCAAGCATTTAACCCAGCTGTTTTAGCTGGGCCAGTAGCAGCTCATGCTGGTGCGGTTTCTGTTGCAACTCAGACTCTACATTATGCTTTCCAACACTCAAATGAATTTATGCATATTCCGTATTCAGAACGATTATCTATGAAAAATAGAAATAAGTATGCTCTTTCACCAATGAGTAATACTGGCATGGGAAGATTTTCACCACTATACCAACCAAGTGATGAAGGGGCTTCTGTTTGGTTGAAATCTTATGCAACATTTGAGAATATCCCATTCAAAAATGGACCAAAAGTATCAAATATTACTTATGGTACTTTGGCAGGTTTTGATACTGAAATGCAACAAGTAAAACATGGTTGGGATAGAGTTATTTCTGGTTTTGTTGGTTATCATGGTGCATCACAACGATTCTCAGGTGTTGATTCTATTCAAAACGGCGGAATGTTGGGTGGAACAGTTACAATGTATAAAGGTAACTTCTTTAACGCAACAACTGTATCTGTTGGTGCTAATGTTGCTCAAAACCAAACAATGTATGGTCACGAAGATTTTGCAATGTTGTTGTCTAGCATTGGTAATAAATCTGGTTATAATTTTGAATTTAAAGAAGGTAGATTAATTCTTCAACCAAATATGTTGATGAGTTATACGTTTGTAAATACATTTGATTACACAAATGCCGCAGGTGTTCGTATTGATAGTGATCCATTGCACGCTCTTCAATTGGCACCAGGTGTGAAAATTATCGGAAACCTTAAGCACGGTTGGCAACCATACGCAAGTGTAAGTATGATATGGAATTTGATGGGTGAATCTGATGCAACTGCAAACGGTGTAAGACTACCTCAAATGTCTGTAAAACCGTATGTACAATACGGTGTAGGTGTCCAAAAACGTATAAAAGATCACTTTATGGGTTATGGACAGGCAATGATTCACAATGGTGGTCGTAACGGTGTTTCTTTGACCGCAGGCTTCAGATGGGCATTAGGTCACGACAATTGCAAGTATGAAAAAACACAACGTCAACCTGAGGTGAAACATAATCTCACAATGAAACAAACTAAATCGTCAAATAATGAGATTGCGACGCCTTTGGCTCGCAATGACGGGGGTAAGAAAATTCTAAAACAAATGAAACCAGAACAAAAAATGGCGCACGGAAGTAGATATATGAATACTTCCAGAACGGCAAAAGTAGGTTCTTTAAGATAATGTTTTGATTAAGTAAAAAGACACTTTTAAAAAGGTGTCTTTTTATTAACAAAATTTTTGGTTTTCTCTTGAATTCAAGAT
>JAFUPZ010000141.1 GCA_017472545.1 bacterium
ACCATTAACCCTTGTTACAGTTTTTGTAACATCCCAAAGAATAGAATCTGTACCACTTGTAACAAATTTTGCCTCACGATCTATGTTATTTGTATAATTATAGAATTTCTGATCGTGTAAAATTTCTGCTGTAATTTCATCTTTTTTGTACTCATATTCTCTTGCAAATTGATATGTTGCAGAAGCTTTATCAGAAAGTGCAACCTTAATAGGTGAACCCCCTGCAATATCAAGAACTTTTAGAGTAACATCTTCTTTTGGTTTAACATCACCATTTAATTGATTAATAGAGTCAATTAAAACAGTACCTGTTGAATTTTCACCAACAATAATTTTATCAGAAGTTCCATCTGTCAAATTAACATCAACATTAACGGATGAAGCATTAGTTGCATTCAACGTACCAATATTGAAATCACTAGTTTTATTATCTTGTAAATTCAAAGTACCACTTGTAGTATTCAAAGTTGCACTAGATAAGGCATCTTCAGAGATTATCAACTCTGCATTAGTAAGCGTTGCATTAGCATTACCAACATTTGCTAAGATTTCAGTAGTTGTATTAGCACCTTGAATATTCAAATCATAGGTTTCTGTAGCAGTAATAGCTGAATTTAGTTTTGCATTTGTTAAGTTCATTGTAACCTTATCAGATGCAGTACTTGTCAAGTTCATGCTACCATTTGCTAGTTCAACATCTTTTATATTAAGAGTAGTTTCACCATTAAAGTTAAACTCTTTGCTGTTCAAATCAAGAACATTTCTTGTTGTACTTGTCAAACCTTCAATATTTAATGTTCCGCCAACAGCACTATCGATATTATTAGCTAATTCATAACTATCAGCAGTTTCAAATTTAAAGGTTCTTGTCTTATCTTCAAACACTTCATGACTAGTTGCTAAAGTTAGGGCATCATGAGTTTTTTCTACTTGGAAACGAATACTGTCATTTTGAGTATCAGTTTTGTATAGAGTTAAACCTTTTTCTTGTTTATAGGTTTTGTCGTTATATATAGTGTCACCCAAATTATCAATCAAATCAGTAACAATCTGATCTTGATAAGCTTCACCAAGTTCTAACTCTAGAGTTGAATTAGTGTTTGCATTATCAATAAGCTGGATTGTAGTTGTTTTTGAAAGTGAATCATAGTTATTTCCAACAAAATTAATATTATCAACAAGAAGCTTGCCCTCAGACAATTCCGCAGTCGAAATCTTATCAGCAACACCATTTGCTAAATCTACATCAACATTAAATTTAGCTGAATTATCTACTTTTAATGAATCGAGAGCGTAATTTTTGTTTGTTGCACCATCTTGTAAATCAACAACAACGTTAGTTGCAGACATAGCAGCATTAGTTACATCGTTGTACAGCGAAACTTTACCACCTACTTCGCCACCTAAAACAAGAGAATAACCTTTTACACCATCGATAGAATCATTAAGAGTAATTGTGCTACCTGCTTTAGTAGTTAGAGATAATTTAGCATTCGCATCTCCAACATAAATAGCGTTATAAACTTTATCAGCAGAAGCGCCTTGTTGAGTGTAGTTACCACTAAATATTGAATTACCACCATCAGCAACAATATCTAAATTACTTGTAGTATAAATTGCACCACCACGAGCAGTTCCTGAGTCACCAGAAACAACACTATTGCCAACAAAAGAGGTATTAGTTAATACCAAATTACCAGTATTATAAATCGCACCACCAGCAGCAGAACCAGAAGATTGTGCAGAGTTTTGCGCAAAAATTAGAGAATTACCGTTAATAACACCAGAAGCTGCGTTATAAATTGCACCACCTTCTGCCACACCAGTACCAGCTGTTGCAATGTTTTTGTAGAAGTTGATACCAGAAATCGAAGTAGCACCTAATGTTCCATTATTATAAACAGCACCACCACGAGCGATAGCATTAGCAAGAACTTCGTTTTCTCCAAAATAACCTGTAATGTTAGTGATAGTACCATCATTATAAATCGCACCACCATAAGCATTCACAGTTTTAGCTAAATCTACATTTTTATTTGTAGAGTTTTGCATAAATGATGCGTTCAAACTATTAATTATATTATTATTGTAAAGAACGTTACCATAGATATTTGCATCAGAACCATCAGTAACATCTTCACCATAATAGGAATTTGATATATTGTTTATAAATTCTGCATTAACTTCACCTAAAGTCCCAGAGTTATAAATCACACCACCATACAAATCTAATGGTGTATTTTTAGTATCAGTAGTAGCAGAATAACTATTATAGAAGCCTGAGTTAATTACAGAAATATTTGAGGTTGAATCATTATAAATATTTCCACCATACAAAGCTGCTATTGAATGAGATGAGTTAGTATAAAAATTAGCTTTTAAATTATTAATACTTGAACCATTAATGTTTGCGATAACACCACCATACATTTTGTTATCAATACTTGTATTAAATGATGCATCAGTATAAATGAAATCACCAGTTAAATTTGTAATAGTAGAATTTCTGTTATATAGAGCCCCACCATATAAAGTCTCGAGCTCAGTACTAAATGTAACATCAACAAAGCCACCAGTAACAGTTAAATCTCTTGTTGCATCTAAAACTGAAAGACCTCCACCATAATTATAAGTAGTACCTCCAGGTTCATTAACATTGAAGAAATGACGATTAACATCATCACCTCTTGTAACAGCATAATCTGTTGAACCTTCAGCATAAGTAACCCAGCAATTTTCAGCAACGACTTCTTTAATGGTTGCTGAAATTGCAGAATCAGATTGTGTAGTTTCTGCACCAGTTGTTTTGTCGTAGTACTTAGTAGAGTCTTTTACATTGTAATAAGTTATTGGGAAATTAGTAGTAAATTCAGAACCATCAACATAAAAATAGCCCTCATTAGTACCATGATATGTTTCAGGTAACGCATTCACAGGTTGGCTTACACCCAATACAGCTAAACCCGCCAAAGCGGCTACAGATAATGTTCTCACAGTACCCCCCCCCCGTTTTTACACGCAGTACGGGCATTTGCAGACTTTACACACACTTCCATTCAATTATTCCCTTTCAAAATTTAAACGTAATTAGTATCACTTCAATTCTATATTAAAACATATTATTAATCAATGAATTTACCTTCGAATAAATCCATTACCATATTAACATTATCAGAATGATAGCCAGATGCTGATTTAGAAGATTTTTTTGCAACTTCAGGTTCTTCAGTTAAAACTTCTTCTTCAACCTCATCTCTTGCCTCTACAGCCTCAGCAATCTCCTCTTTTTTAATTTCTGGCTCAACCTTTTTTACAGGCTTTGCAACAGGAGCAGGGGCAGGCTTTTCATCATCTGCAGAACCAGCTGACTGTTCTTTTCTGATAGCTTCATCACCTGATTCAGGTGCCCTAACTATAATCTTTTTAGCCCCATTTGGAAACATCTTATTAACAGCTTCTACAATTGAGGAATGCTTAGACCCCTCTGGTCCAAACTGTTTAAGCCAACTTGGATTTTTAATTGTCAAAATAACTTCAGCTTCTGAAATAACAACAGGTAAAGCTTGTTGTTTTAGAATTGCTCGAGAAGGGAAGCTTGAAATATTTTCTAACAATTTCGCCCAAGAACCCTTTAACGCATTAGGAGTGGCAGCCTTAGACATCGGTACTGGTTCTGCTAAAACCTCCTCTTCAGTTGGCTGTTCTTTTGTTTCTTGAACAGGAACCTCAGCTTTTGGTGCAGGCTTAATTTCAGGCTTAATTGGCTTCATAACCTCAGTTTTCTTAACTGGTGCTGGCGGAGTATTATAAGGGGAAGTATTTACAACCTTAACACCCTCACCTGATTCAAGCATTGAAATTCTTTTTTGCAAATCTTCCAACTTAGTATTTTCAGCCAAATTAGCCATGTCCAAAATTGCAACATCAAGCCATAATTTTGGATTTGAAGTCAATTTCAATTCTTTAACATAAGATGCACATTTATCAATTAAGGAAACTAACTGATGTGTTTCTAAAGCTTCTAATTTTGACTTTAATGTAGTAGTTTGTTCGCTATTCAATTGAACAACAGCATTACTAACCTCACCCACAGATTTTAAAATTAGAGCATTTCTAAGATATTCTAGTAAATTTGACAAAATCTGAGAAGGTTCATTACCTTGATTATAAATATCATTCAATACATTCAAAGCTCCATTTTGATTTGATTGAGCGATAGCTTCAAACAATGCTGTCAAAGAACCAAAAGACAATCTACCTAACAAACTGTTTATATCATCAACAGAAATCGCACTATCAGAAGAATTTAATACACTAAGCTGATCTAACAATGCAATACTATCTCTCATACCACCTGCAGAATTTTGTGCAATATATGCCAAAGCTTCATCTGTGATATTAATTTTTTCATTGTCAGCAATATATCTTAAATGCTTTGTAATATCATCGGTTGTTATACGTTTAAAATCAAATCTTTGACAACGACTTTTGATAGTATCCAAAACCTTATGAACTTCTGTTGTTGCAAGAATAAAAATAACATTTTTTGGAGGTTCTTCAAGAGTTTTCAACAAAGCATTAAACGCTTGGTTTGTTAACATGTGAACCTCGTCGATTATGTAGATTTTGTATCGACTTTGAACAGGTGCTAATGCAACTTTTTGAATAATTTCATCAGCATCATTAACTGAACGGTTACTTGCCGCGTCAATTTCAATAACATCAATTGGAATAGAATTAGTGATATTTTTACAGTTTTCACAATCTCCACAAGGCGAAATTGTAGGTCCGTTTTCGCAATTTAGCGATTTAGCAAAAATTCTTGCAGTAGAAGTTTTACCAGTACCTCTTGGACCAGTAAATAGATACGCATGCGAAATTCTATCCATCTGAATTGCATTTGCTAAAGCTTTTTTAATATGTTCTTGACCAACTATTTGTTCTATCGCTTGTGGTCTGTATTTGCGATATAAAGGTATATAATTCTTTTCCATGATAAAATCATTATAACAGATAATGTATTAATTGGGGTAATATATGAACTTAATTAAACCAAAAAAACTACAAATCGGAGATAAAATTAGAATTATTGCACCTTCAGGTCCAGTTGAAGCTGACAAAATCGAACTAGCAAAAACATATTTTGAACAAAAAGGATACAAAGTTGAGTTAGGAAAACATCTTTACTCAAATTTAAACTACCTTGCCGGAAACGATAACGAAAGATTAGAAGACTTACACGAAGCTTTCAATGATGATGAAACAAAGGCAATCATATGCGCAAGAGGTGGTTATGGAGCTTTGCGCTTAATTGATAAAATCGATTATGAGTTAATTAAGAAAAACCCTAAAATCTTTTGTGGTTACTCAGATATTACCGTATTAAATATCATGTTTTATCAAAAAGCAAACCTAATAACTTTTTCTGGTCCAATGGCGCAAAGCGATTTCGGCAATGAAATTTGCACATTTACCGAAGATGGATTTTTTAAGGTTATGGATGGAGAACCTCTTTCTATACCTAGGTACAATTCAATTGTTTACAATTCTGGAGATGCAGAAGGTATAATAATCGGCGGGAATCTATCTACAATTACAAGTTTGTGTGGTAGAGATTTTGTTCCAGATAGCAAATTTATGCTACTAGTTGAAGATTTGAATGAACCAGTATACAAAATTGACAGATATTTTACTCAATTACTTGCAATACCTAAATTTAAAACAAATATTACTGCAATTTTATTGGGTGAATTCCTAAATATTGATAATCAAGATTACTTAAAAGACTTTTTTAGAAGTTTGTCTAAAGAACTTAATATCCCAATTATTTCTGGATACCCAATTTCTCATAGTAAAACAAAAGAAACTGTGCCAATTGGTGCCTATGGATATTTAAAAGATTGCGTTTTAGAAATTAAAAACTACACGGCCTAACTATTAAAACGTCTGCCTTTGTGTTTTCTAAAACCCTCTTACTAACAGAACTAAGCAAGAATTTTGACAACTTTTTCCTGTCACGAATTCCACAAACTGCCAAATCAATATCCTCTTTTGCAAGAAACTTTATCAATTCGCTTGAAGGATTTCCACTTAAAACCACTTTTGAATTGACAGTATATCCACGTTGTTTAAACAGGGATTCAAATTCACTAAGAAGCATTAGCGCATAACTTTCCTGCTTCTTTTCAATATCCAAAACCCAACTAGAATCAATATTCCCTTCTAGAAATAAATAATCTGGATTTTCAAAAACTGTAACAAGATATATCTCCTTATCTGACAAATCTAAATGCTCAATACTATCTTTTAATGCATTTTTAGATACCTCAGAACTATCTACAGCAAACAAAACCTTTTGCCTATAGTTTTTCTCTTTTGAAATATAAGTCGAAACATTTGCAACAGATGCAATTTCTTGAGATACAGACCCTAGCCATTTTTGTATACCTTTTTTACCATGCGAACCTAATACAACATAACAATAATCCTTTTTGTTCAAAGCTTCGAGTATACTGTCAATCGTAGAACCACACATTTTGATTTTATCAACAACATTTAATCCTAATTCTTTTAAGTATTTTTCTGAATAATCTAATATTGAATCCGCAGAATTCGTACAATATGTTATAAAATCAGAATCTTCAATCGCTACAGAATCTGGCATAAAACTCCAATCTGCTGCACATAAAATATCAACATCACAATTTTTTATCCAATGATTAAAGTTCTGAATAGCGTGATAACTTATCTTTGAGCCATCTGTACAAAATAAAACGTTCATATATTCTCCTTTTTGAAGAACTTAAAATATGTTAAGGAAAATTACATTAGCTAGTCATATATAAATTTTTCTGATATGATTAAACTATAGAGATTATAATTTCATTTATTAGGAAAAGTTATAGTAATGTCAGCTGAAGAAAACATTAAACTTAGAGAATACAGGGATTTAATCGAAATTATCGCAAAGGTTGAATACCAAAAGTTTTCGCGTTCACATTTGATTGAATTACCAGAACTTATTAACATTGGTACTCACGCTCTGTATATTCTTTTCAAAAACCACGACCCAGAATCGTACAATAGCACATATCTGTCGACTGCTATAAAGTGGGCGATTCGTAACGAAGTTAGAAGAAGATACAAATGGTATACTCTCAAAAACAAATCCACATCTGTAGAAGATGAAGATTATGAAACAAATGAAGCTGAATTAAGAGCTGAGGTTTATAAAAATATTTTATCAATAGATGAACTTCAAGATGCAGAAGTTCCTACTCAAATCAAAGCTAACGACAAAACTCCAGAGGAAAGCATTGAATTTTCAGAACTAAAAGAAGGTATTCTCGAATCAATGAAAAAACTTCCTCCAAGAGAAAGAGAACTTATAGAATATAAATTCTTTAAAGAAAAGAAACTGAGAGAGATTGCAGAAGAATTCAACATTTCTCAATCGAGAATTTCTAGAATTATTCAAACTGGATTAGATAGAATTAAAAAAGACTTGGCAAAACAGGGGATTATATAAAAAATGAAAACAATTTTTGAAAAAAGTAGCGGTATAGACGGAATAAATTTAACAGACGAAAAGATAAACTTAGACTTCTTACCGCAAGATTTGTTGCGAGAAAATAACGTAGGACTTCCACAACTTAGCGAACTAGAAGTAATGCGTCATTACAAAGAACTTTCTGATTTAAACTTCTGTATTGAAAAAGGTTTTTACCCTCTTGGTTCTTGCACAATGAAATATAATCCTAAAGTAAACGAATTTTTGTCAACATTAGACGGTTTTAATATTCACCCAAGCTGTGATGATGATATGGCTCAGGGTTCATTAAAACTTATGTATAACTTGCAACAAGCTTTACTTGAAGTTACAGGAATGGACGCTATCACTTTACAACCTTCTGCTGGTGCTCATGGTGAG
>JAFUPZ010000019.1 GCA_017472545.1 bacterium
GATGTGTCCATTTTCTATTTTGAAGATGGACACATCTTTTAGGAACTCATCTTCAAATAATAATGTATCAACCGAAGTGATTATTGTTTGAGTGTTTTTGTTAATAGACTTCAATAGATAATTTTGTCTTAAATCATCAAGTTCAGCTAAAACATCATCTAATAATAGAATTGGTTCATCGCCAGTTTTATCAGTTATAATGTCTAATTCTGATAATTTTAGTGCAAGCACTATGGTTCTTTGTTGACCTTGAGATGCGAATTTTGTAGCTTCTTGATTGTTTATGTAAAAAATAATATCGTCCCTGTGTGGGCCAACGCATGCTTGGCAACGTCTGATTTCTTCAAGCTTTCTTTCATCTAAGGCTTCTAAAAATTTGTATTGAATGTCTTCTATGGATTCTATTTCATTATTTATGCCTAAAAACGAACAATCATATTTTACAGATAATTCTTCTGTTTCGCTAATTGTTTGGTGTTTTTCTTTTGCAAGTTTTTCGATTTCTTTTAAAAATTTCTTGCGAATATAAATAATATTACTTCCAGTAACAGATAGCTGTTCGTTGAAAACCTCAAGCAAAGACTCGTTCATTATGCCTGTTTTGGCACTTTCCTTTAAGAAATTATTCTTTTGTATTCTTATTTTTTCATATTTTGTTAATCTATCATCGTAAGCTGGATAAATTTGGCAAATAGCTCTATCGAGCCAATCGCGCCTGTCTTGTGGTGTTCCTCTTAATAGAAGCAAGTCTGTTGTTGAAAATAAAACGGTTTTTAATACGGATTTAAAGTCTTTTGTTGAGGCTTTTGTTCCGTTAACTTTTATTTCTTTTTTCTTGTCTTGGGTGTATGCGTACAAAAGATCAATATCTGTGTCTGCTTTTATTATATCGGCTTCTATTTTGAAGTATTCTTTGTTAAAATTGATTAACTCTACAATATTTGACGTGCGTGGAGTTTTTAGGGTTGATAAAAAATAGATGCTTTCAAGAATATTGGTTTTACCTTGTGCATTTTTCCCAATAATCAAAGCCTTATTCTCATCAAAATCTAGGTCTATGCTTTCGCAGTTCCTATAGTCAGTCAATTGTAGTCGTTTTAGTTTCATAATTTGATTATACTTCAAACATACGATTTTTATTGCGGTGTAGACAAGGTCTGAAATTTAGTGTATAATGAAATATATCGTATGTATTAAGAGGGCTTAAAAGTATGTTACCTGTTATATCAGAAGATGTTGCGACAACAGCATTTAATGAAATTTTTGAAGATATGCCAGCTTGGCGTAAAAAGATGATTCATTATATTAAGGAAGAAAATCCTGAAATAAATACAGCTATTATTGAAGCTGCTAATAAGACTAATTTGGACCCAAAAGCGGTAGCTTTAGGTGCGTATATGACTTACTTGTTAATTGAATTAGCTTCTAAAGATAGTGATGCAATGTTAAATTATACAGAATAATGGTGGTGTAAAAATGATTATTGAAGATTTATTAAAAGAATTAGTAGACAGAGGTGGATCCGACTTACACATTTCAAATAAGTTGCCGCCTGTGGCTCGTATAGATGGTAAATTAACAAGGCTAGATCATCCTGTTTTATCAGCGGAAGATGTAGAATCTTTGTTATTCCCAATGATGTCAAACGAACAAAGAAGACACCTAGAACAAGAATGGGAATTAGACTTTTCTTATGGTGTTGAAAATATTGGCCGTTTCAGGGTTAACTTCTATAAAGACAAAGGTTGCTATGCTGCAGCTTTCCGTACAATTGCGACTACAGCTCCTCAATTAGAAGAGTTGGGTATGCCACCTATTGTTACAACTATTGCAGAAAAACCACGTGGATTGGTTCTTGTTACAGGTCCTACAGGTTCTGGTAAATCTACAACATTGGCTGCAATGATTGACTATATCAACAGAACAAGACCTGAACATATTTTGACAATTGAAGACCCTGTCGAATTTGTTCACACATCTAAGGTTTCAATTATTCACCAACGTGAGTTGGGTATGGATACAAGATCTTTCGCAAATGCTCTTAAATCAGCACTTCGTGAAGACCCTGATATTATTCTAGTAGGTGAGATGCGTGACCACGAAACCATTGCGTTAGCTCTAACAGCAGCAGAAACAGGTCACTTAGTGTTTGGTACACTTCACACCTCTTCAGCTTCTCAAACTATCGACCGTATCATCGACGTTTTTCCAGAAGGTCAACAACAACAAATTCGTGTACAGCTTGCTAACTCACTAGTTGCTGTATTCTCACAAACTCTTCTTCCAAAACGTCAACCAGATGGTTCAAGAAAAGGTCGTGTAATGGCTCAAGAAATCATGGTTGTAACTCCAGCGATTGCCAACCTTATTCGTGAAGCTAAAGCAGCTCAAATTTATTCAACAATTCAAACAAGTTCAGGTTCAGGTATGCA
Organism: bacterium; assembly: GCA_017472545.1. Taxonomy (GTDB): domain Bacteria; phylum Cyanobacteriota; class Vampirovibrionia; order Gastranaerophilales; family Gastranaerophilaceae; genus Zag111. Next base: position 2,433 of record JAFUPZ010000019.1, read on the forward strand.
GACTCTTGAATCTGCTCTTGCTGCATTGTATAAACAAGGCTTGGTTACTATTGAAGATGCTCTTTCTAAATCTTCAAAACCAGCTGAACTTAAACGTTTAATTCAAGGTTAATGATGAGGGGAGGTTTTCTCCCTCCCCTTTTTTAATATATTTGTAAGTAAAAATAGGAGAAAATATATGGCATCTATCGTTGACGCATTTCAAGAGGCTTTTCAAGAAGATCATTCTTATTTAAAAATTGTTCTTTATTCAATTCCTATTAATTTTGTTGTAAATTACTATATGCAAGGGAAAATGGCATTGTGTCAATTTTGGGGTGCTGTTGTTGGTCTGTTATTATTGGGGTTATTAACCTCTGGTATTAACAATGTCAGGATGAATAGACGTGAAATTTTGACATTAAATCCTTTACGTTATTTAAAAGCATTAGGTTTAACAGCTATTGTTGTTGTGCCACATGTTTTAGTTTATGGTATTCTTGGGTATATTTTGACTACAAAAATTACTATTCCTATATCTGAGTATAATTTACCGATGATATATAAAGTTACGGTATGGTCAATCTTGTTTTCAATTGTTTTTACTTCATATTTATCATTTGCTAAGTATTTGAAAATTCAACAAGGGTATAATTATAAAGTTATTAGTGAATCTTGTATTGACGTTTTAATAAGCTTGTTGTTCTTTATTCCTCAGTTAGCTATGGCAAATGTTGTATTGGTATTGCCTGTTGCGTATTTGTTTTTCTTTTTCCACTTACCATTTACGCATTGGGGCTTTATTGCATTCTGTTGTATGTGTGTAATTGTTAATATTTCAATTTTATCAAATTACTTGGCTCAATGTGCGTATGAACATGTAAAAGGTAATAATGAAGAATATGATGATCATTCTCAATTAAATTACATAGACGAAATTACAGAAAGAATGAATTAATTTAAAATTTATATAAAAAGGCTCAAGGTTTATTCCTTGAGCTTTTTTTAATCTCTCATTTCTCGTAATTTCTTTAATTGATCTCGAATTTGGGCTGCTCTTTCGAAGTCTAAAATTTTGGCAGCTTTGTGCATATCTTTTTCTAGTTTATCAATAAGTTTTGGTAAGTCTTTTTTCTCGATTCCAAGATCAACCATCTCTTCGGCTACAATATCTTCAAGATCTCTGTAACTAGCAACAAGTGATAATAGGTTGTTCTCGATTGGTTTTTTAATAGTTTGAGGTATGATTCCATATTTTTTGTTATGTTCAATTTGTAGTGAGCGACGGCGTTCAGTTTCTTTAATTGCACGCTCCATTGATTCTGTTATTTTATCTGCGTACATTATAACCTCACCGCAAGCATTTCTTGCAGCACGCCCAATTGTTTGGATTAAACTTGTATCAGATCGCAAAAAGCCCTCTTTGTCAGCGTCCATAATTGCGACAAGTGATACTTCTGGAATGTCTAAGCCTTCTCTTAAGAGGTTAACGCCAATCAGAACATCAAATTCACCAAGTCTTAAATCTCTAAGGATTTCTACACGTTCAATTGATTTGATTTCACTGTGTAGGTATCTAACTCGTATTCCTTCTTGGATAAAGAAATCAGTCAAATCTTCTGCCATACGTTTAGTGAGTGTGGTTATCAGTATACGTTCATCCTTTTCTGCTCGTTTTTTGATTTCAGTTTTCAAATCTTCGATTTGCGTATCGATTGGACGGACAGAAACTTTTGGATCTAATAATCCTGTCGGTCTGATGATTTGTTCGACAATTTGTGAAGATGTATCTTTTTCAAAGTCTGCTGGAGTTGCAGAAATGTAGATTTTTTGTTTTACTTTGTCGTAGAATTCTTTATTAGTTAAAGGCCTGTTATCCTTTGCACAAGGTAGTCTAAAACCATAGTCTACAAGAACTTTTTTTCTTGCCGCATCGCCGTGACTCATACCTTTGATTTGTGGTAAAGTAACGTGAGATTCATCGACAACGGTTAAAAAGTCATCAGGGAAATAATCTAATAGGGTTGCAGGGGCAGAACCAGGAGGTCTGCGTTCTATTATTCTAGAGTAATTTTCAATCCCTGTACAATAACCCATTTCTTTAATCATTTCAATGTCATATTTTACGCGTTGTTCAAGACGTTGAGCTTCTATTAGTTTGTTTTCATTGTTAAGCTCAATAAGTCGTTGTTGTAATTCTTGTTTGATTAGATCAACTGTTTCTTCTACGTTATCATCGTCTGATAAATAGTGAACAGCTGGATAGATAACGACAGATTGAGGTGTTTCTATTATTTCGCCTGAAACGTTATCTATTCTAACGATTTTTTCGATTTCATCGCCAAAGAAATAAAATCTTGTTATGATTTTTTCGTAAGCTGGCATAATTTCAACAATATCGCCACGAGCTCTGAATGTTGAGCATTTTAGTTCCAAATCGTTTCGCTCATAACGAACATTAACAAAGTGTTTTAACATATCATCTCTGTCGATTTCGTCCCCAACTTTGATTTCAACAGAACCTCTGAAATAGTTTTCAGGCAAGCCCAAACCATAAATACAACTTACTGAAGATATAACAATTACGTCGTTTCGTTCATAGAGGCTTCGTGTTGTATTATGGCGAAGTCTATCGATTTCTTCGTTTATGGAAGATGATTTTTCGATGTATGTGTCAGTTCTTGGAATATAAGCTTCAGGCTGATAGTAATCATAGTAGCTGATAAAATATTCAACCGCGTTATCAGGGAATAGTTCTTTGAATTCATTATATAATTGAGCAGCTAAAGTTTTGTTGTGTGCAATAATTAAGGTTGGTTTTTGGACTTTTTCAATTACATTTGCAATAGTAAAGGTTTTCCCAGAACCAGTAATCCCAAGAAGAGTTTGGGTGTCGTAACCTTTATTTAAGCCCTCAACAAGTTCGTTTATAGCTTTTGGCTGATCCCCTGCAGGTTTGTATTTAGAATTGATTTTAAATTCCCTGTATTCCATACTTGTATTTTAGTACAAAATTTGATTTTGTTGTAACTTTTTGTAAAAAGGATCGATTTTTTTTAAAGAAAATCTTAAATCGTCCGTTATAATAGTCACGAGGTAGAGTATTATGAAGTTTTTTATGATTTTATTTGGCTTTGTTAAATATGTAAGAGAATACGTTAAATATTAAGAGAATACATTGTTAAAGAAAGGTTGTGCTATGGAAAGAATTCTCAAAGCGTTTAAAGATTTGTATGTGGGTGAAAAACCATTTAAGGCTCATGCCGCTTGGATGTTATTGATGCTTATTCCAGCATTGATAGGTGGTTTTGGTGCGTGGTTAGATAAAGAAACACCTAAAGAAACTTTAGTTTTCTTATTACCAATTATTATTTTACTACTTTGTGTGGCAATTGTTCCTGCTTTTATGTTGGCAGGTTTTGGTATTGAATTTTACAGATTAAGACTTGGGGGTAAAACTGGTATCCCTAAAATTACTTTTGATTTGTTTAATAAAGGGCTTCAGGTTTTTCCATTAGGATTTGTTTGGTGTTTTTATTATTTCCTTACTATGGTGCTGTTCTTATTCCTACCAATTGGTGCATTAGTAGGGGTTGGAATTGCTTCTAATGGTGACACAGCTACAGTAATCTTGCTTATACTTTTAGGTATTGTTTTGGGTACTGTGTATTTTGTAGGTGTAATGGTACTTTCACCGTTCCTTAACTATGTATTTATTCAGTTTTCAAAAGATTATAAAAATAAAGCAGAGTACTTCAACCCATTTATTATATTTATTTATATGAAACAAGCATTCAAAAGTACAATGCTGGTTATGTTAAAAATGATTCTTGCAAGTTTTGCTGTTAATATGGCGGCGCAAATGGTATCAATGATATTTGTTGTTTTAGCTTTAGCATTCTCAGCTATTGCGGCTGTAAGTGCGCCGACTGAAGCTGCTGCTGAAACAGCTGCGATGTCCCCAATAGTAGTGCTTTTAGCATTGCCGTTTACAACTATTGCTTCATTGATTCAAACTTATGCAACTGCTGTTGCAACTTGTGCAGCATCAGATATGTATGTTGAAGTTTATAAAAATGAAATTGAACCTATGCAAAATAGATTTTAATAGTTAGTTAAACTAAAAGATGCGGCTCTGAAAAGTTTCAGAGCCGCTTTCTTTTTATCTGTTATTTGCAAGTGCAAGTATATTTTGAATAAAACTTAATTTGTCTTTAGATGAATGTTTTATGTAAGAGTATTGATTACTTGCGATGCGTTTATCAAAGTATGAACCAATCATCTTTTCTTGTCTTATTGTTGAATATTCTTCCCAGTATGGAGTTTTCCTGATTTTTGCAATAATTTCTGATTCTAGGTCTTCGAACTTTCCACAATCTGTAATCTGTGGAAGTTCAGATAGCGAATTAACAGGTTCAATCATTTCTGAGTGTAATACTTTTGGTTGTATTGTTATGTTTTGAGTGATTGGTTTTGATGTATAACTTTCTGTGGTGTCTTTTGTGAATATATCTTTCTTAGCTAATTTGTCTTTGAATCTTTCTGCTAATCCCATTTTATCTCCCCTACTGGTTTAGTATGTTTTCGAATTTTTTTACCATATTTTGTTTGTATAAATTGTCTGAAATGTGTTGAGCTATGTCTTTGTAACTTTGAGCAACATTGGTTGAACTGTTTATAGTGCTAACAGGCACTCCCTTGTTTATCGCAGACATTATGGCAAAGTAGTTGTTAGGAATTTTCCAATATATAGATTTTGATAGAACTTTTTCGACGTCGGCTTCTTTAATTTCGTCGTTTTCCATATATCCGTTAACTACAATTTGAGTCTTTTCTTTATCATAACCCAGTTTTTCAAACAATTCCAAGCATCGTTGAGTATTTCTCAATGCTGGAAGATTCGCTACTGTTACTAATAAAATCATATCTGAATTGTCTAAGGCTGCAATGTTTTTGCCCTCAAAGCTTGCTTCAGCATCAACTATTATGTATGAAAAAGTTTCTTTTAATGTGTTGAACAGCTTTGTAATCTGTTTTGGATGAATATTATCAGCCTGCTTGAAATAAGGTGGGTCAGCTAAGATATATAAACTTGTGTTTTTATATCTTTCAAGTGTGCTGAGTAAGAATGTTTCATTGATTTTGTCAATGTTTTCAAGCATATAGGAAATATTGAAAGATGGTTTTAAGTCCAAAAATGTTGTAATATCTCCCATTTGAAAATTCATATCAATTAAGGCTACATTTTCTTTTGTTATTTTTGATAATTCTAATGCTAAATTTGAAGCAAGTGAAGTTTTTCCTATACCTCCTTTATTGGAAAATACAGAAATAATTTTGCATTTGCTATTTCTTTTTGGTTCTTCAAATTGAGTTAGAATTTTGTTTATAGCCTCGAAAAATTCGTTTTTGATAATTGGAACAGGTATAAATTCTCTTGCACCCGCACGCATTATTTGGATAATCAAATCAACGGACGGATTGTCAGATAATGCCAAAATTTTGCAGCTTGTACATTGTTGAGAGATTTTTAGCATTAAATCCAATTTAGGTTGTTTGTTAGTAGATAAGTCAACAATAAAAAGCGATTTTCCATTTATATTTGATAATTTTTCAAGAATTTCTTCATAGTTAGAAGTTTGTTCAAGAAGTTCTAATTTGTCGTATTCGCTTACAAAAAGTTTTAGTACTTCTGTTGTTGAAAATTCTTCAGAAAGTATTAAAGTTGAAATCTTTTGCATTATCTACACCTACCCTTATATCTATTATAACATATTGGATAGGGCTGTGCAATATATTTACCCCTAAAAAAGCCCCATATAAGCGGATTTTGTTACCTGCTGGACTCGCAGGTGGGTGAGAACCCTGGAATGTTCCGTTTCCCGCTGGCGATACAAGTATCGGCGGGTATACTTCAATGCCAATGGAGTTAACTCTCCCTATTTATATAAATGTAGGAACAAAATTAACGCCTATATAGAGCTTGATTCTATTATATGCTGATTTTGCGATTATGTAAATAGGTAAATTATTCTAAATGTCTTCCTGATGCAATAGCCAAAGAATCCATTTCAAAGCTTGTCAGGGATTCTTCGCTTTGCACAGAATGACGTTGGATTTATTACATTGGCTGATTTAATGTTGCTAATGTTTCGTTGATAAATTGTTCCGCCATATCTGCTTGAGCCATAGCTCTTTCAGCCGCTGTTAAATCAGGGTTTTGTTGAACCATACCTTGAGGTGATGGGATGTAAGTTCTAGTTGGAGCTAGTCCTTGAATTTGACAGTCTGGTGATGGAATGTATGTTCTTACTGGTTTTTTAGTTCCGTTAATTGTTTGTTTAATCAAGTTTGTATCTGCATAAGTTTGTGGATCTCTATGTTCAGGTTGTCTGCCCATATTTGTTGGGTTTTGAGTTGGAGTTACTTCAGGTTGTTGAGGGTTTTGAGCCGCAGGTTGTTGTGCCTGATCTGGAGCCTCCTCTTGATCTTCGTCTAGTACAGAGTGGGTTGGTCTGCCGAAGATTTTATGACATAGAGTTGTTGCAGCTTTTGCAATAAATGGTGTTACCACCATCATTGGGATGATAATTCTCATTGGAACCCCAATAATATTGCCGTTAGCCAATCTTCTTAGCCAGTTCAAGTTCCATTTGCTATTTGATCTGTATGCTAAGACTCTTTCATTACCGATGTTGATAAATTTACCTATTTTATGGAATAGTTTTGTAATTGGGTTTTTGATACCTTTAGCATTAAGCATATCTTTTAATGCTTTTTCAGAAGCTTTGTGTTCAGCTTTTGTAAATAATTTAGCTTTAACTTTGTTATTGTGAACTTCTAATGCTTTTCTATATGCTTCTCTACCTGCATTATCCAAACCTGCGTATTTGAAACCGCCGATTTTATGCATACCCATAATACCAAGAGTCAATGCGATGAAGTATGAGAAGTCGTTTACACCACGTTCCATTAATGTTTTTATTTTTTCATTTTTAGGAGCTTTAATTGCTTGATAGAACATATCACCGAAGATTGCAGCTTGCATCAATACCGCGAATTTACCGCCGGCAAATCTGTTTGTACCGCCTTCAATGATCCAGGATAGAGCTTTGTTTAAAGATCTTCCTAATCTAGATTTTGCACTTTGTCCATTAATTACTCTGTATTTATTTCTGTATTCGCTGAATGTTACAGTTCTACCGAATAAGTGGTTTTTAGCTTTTCTCCAGGCGTTACCCATTTTTTCGAAGAATCTTCCGAATGCATTATCACCTAAACTATTGGCAATCTTATGGAAGAATGTATCACCCTTTCCACGCCAGATTGAAACTTGCCAATTTGCTGTTTGTGGATTGTTTGCTACTTTTTCAAACATCTTTTGGAAAGCTTCTGGATTGTCTAATGCTTGCCCTTTTAATGTTTGCCATTCTTTTCTACTAATACCAAGATGTCTACGTTTTAGACCTTCTGCATGTTTTTGCATGTTTTCTAAAGATATTTTGCCATCTTTAAATTTCTGTATAACATCTGGTTTTGCACCTAGCACTTCAAGTTCTTTTGCTTGAAGTGCAATAGCTTGTTCATATACTGATTTGCCTTTAACGCTATCAAATAATGCATCGATTTCTTTTTGATCAACACCATAGTTTTCTAATTTTTGGAATAAATTTTTTACGCCTCCAGTAGGGAAACCTAAAACTGTTTTTGGCTTTGCTGCAATTGGTTCCATAAATTCTTCAATAACTTGGTTAGCATCAGCTCCGAAGAAACCTTTCATACCCATACCAGGCATTTTTGCAAATTGGTTTTCAGGTTTTGTTGAGTGATTTAACAATGAATATAAGAATTTACTTTTTTGAGACCATTTATGAAGACGTGCAGAAATAGCATCCAGACCTTTATCTATAGCACGCCCAATTTTTGTGTTTGAAGAGATATTATCTCCCCATTTTCCAATTTTACCAGGGATAGAAGTTTCCCAATCTCCGCCGTATTTGACGTTGATTTTATCCATACCTTGAGAGATTCCATACCAAGTCGCTGCAGTAAGACCAGCAACCGCTAATGGGTTGCTTTCAGATGATGCTTTTACTCTGTTTGCAATATAGTTATTATCAGCAGCTTGTTTTACAGCTTCGGCATCAACGCCCTGCATTGAAGTAGAATGTTGAAAAGTGTCCGCACCCACGTTTGGTATTGTGACACCTTGCATTGTTGGGGTTGCATTCTGCTTAAATGTAATTTCTTTCTGATTCTGTATACTTGGTATATTTAACCCTGTTATGGCTTGGTTGGACATGGTTTTCCCCTTATTCCCTACAAGTATATAAAAACATTTTAAAACGATAATTTGCCTTTTTATCAGATTAATTTGATAAATATTACGAAATGTAACAATAAATATATCATGTGAAATATCTACTTCTTTATATACTTTATATATACAAGAGAGATAACTAAGAGAAGAGAGATAATTATGGCAGTTGCAAATTTAAAAAAATTAGACAAGAAATTAACTGATATTTACAAAGATCAAGTTACAACTACGGTTGCCGCAACTCCTGAACCGTTTGTTGATAAATCAGAATTGTTGTTTCAACAAATGAACTTTATTGCAGCATACAATAAGCATATGTTGAACATTGCATAAGTTTTTTTACTAAATACTCCAATTTAATTTTTCCCCTACAATTTTTATTTCCCCGATTTCGATGAAATCGGGTTTTTATTGTACTCTGTAGGATTCGGTACTATTTTATGTCGTTACATTGCCATTTTGAGTTTGACTCGGAATCTATCAATGCCTATATAACCATCAAACTGATAGATCCTGAATCTAGTTCAGGATGACTGTTGAAAATTTTTATAGAATGTAATAATTATAGAGGACTATATTTCGTGGCGTCCTTCGATAGCTTTTGCTATGGTCATTTCGTCAGCATATTCAAGATCGGCACCAACAGGCAAGCCGAATGCGATTCGTGAAACTTTTATGCCAAAAGGTTTAATTAATTTTGTAAGGTAAAGGCTTGTAGCTTCACCTTCAACAGATGGGCTTAATGCCAAAATGATTTCTTTAACTTCTTCATTTGTTAATCTGTTGAGTAATTCTTTTATTCTAATATCTTCAGCTCCAATTCCATCAATTGGAGAGATTAGACCTTGTAGTACGTGGTAAAGTCCCTTGTATTCGTTAGTTTTTTCAATTGCAATAAGGTCTTTTGTTTCTGATACAACGCAGATAACTGATCTGTCTCGTTGTGTAGATGAACAAATTTCGCAAGGGCTTGAGGCTGATAGATTGAAGCAAACATCACACGTGTGAGTGTTATGTTTAGCTTCAATTATTGCCTTTGCAAAGTTTTCGACATCAGCAGTCGGCATTCTAAGTAAATAAAATGCCATTCTTTGAGCAGATTTCGGTCCAACAGATGGAAATTTTTGAAATTGCTCTATTAAAGCTGCTATTGCCTTAGGGTATATCATTAGAATGACAACCCTGGAATGTTAATTCCGCCTGTGATTTGTTTCATTTTTGCGCCCATTTCAGCTGAAGCTCTTTCATTAGCTTGAGTGATTGCTGCTGAAATTAAATCTTCTAGCATTTCGATAGTTTCAGAGTCAACTGCTGATGGATTTTCAGCATTAATTGCTTCAGGTGCAATTTTTATTGATTTGAATTTACCTTGACCGTCGCAAGTGAATTTAACGTATCCACCAGCAGATTCGCCAGTAATTTCTAATGCTGATAATTCTTTTTGAGCCACTTCAGCTCTTTTTTGAGCAGCTTGAACATGTTTCATTAGGCCCATTAAATTCATACCCATAATTTTCTTCTCCTTAGTCTGTATAAAATAATTACTCTAACTTTTCTTATATTTCCTTTTATTATACAATAAAAATATGGAGAAGAAAACATATTTACAAGAATCTGTAAAAGGTGGTAGATTAATCCGCTGGGTTAGTATGCCGTTAAAGGTATTTATTGCACCTATGAATTTCTATTCAAAAAAAGGCCAAGACTCAAAATATAGGGGTTTGGTGAAAAAGGCTTTAGATGAATGGCAAAAGGTTTCTAATGGAAAGGTTTCATTTGTCGTTGTTGATAATTTATATGATTCTCAAGTAAATATTGAATGGAAAAGAGTTGAGCGTAAAGCTTTGGGCATGTGCTATTTTCAGTATGACAAATTTAATCGTTTGGGTAGTGCTGAAGTTATGATAGGGTTAACCGATGGGCTTGTGCATGCTGATTATATGGATGAAGGTGAAGTTTATCATACAATTTTGCACGAGATTGGACATGCTATCGGCTTAGGTCATAGTCCGTTTAAGAATGATATTATGTATACTCCGCATCAAAAAGGTGTTATGCATGTTGGAGATGGTGATAGGTTGTCTATCAACTGGTTATATACATTCCCTCAAGGAAAGACTGTTGCTGAAATTGCTAATAAATACGGTGTTTCTGGTAGTGATTTAGATGAAGTAGTAGCAAGAATAATTTCAAAACAAGCAAAAACAGAATTTGAAAAGGTTAAAGAAGCTGTAGATCCAAGAAATCAAAGGGATTTATTAGAAGAGTCAGAAAATATCGCTAATCTTAGAAAATATCATATGGCTTTACAGAATATAAAAATTTCTGGAGATTTAACAGAGCAAATTAGAAAACACCATAGAGATACGTCTGGTGGGAAATACCAAGGGTAGGCAATTTATTTTTTTCTTAACTGTATGTAAAATTTATCTGCCTTATTGTGAAGATTTTTGCCAAGCTAAAATTTTTGTGTATAATGATATGAGTTAGATTGTTAAAGATTTAATCAGTAGGGATATAAAGGTATTATATATGACAGTTCAAGATTGGTTCGAAAAGCGTAAAGAAGCTCAAATCCAAAGAAGAGCTTTAGAAGCAAGAGTAGAAATTGAAGCAAACCCTGATTTGTGGACAAAGTGCGTACACTGTGATTCACAACTATTGAAAAAAGATATTGAAGACAATCAAATGGTTTGCCCTGTATGTGATTATCATTTTAGAGTTAATGCTAGAACTAGAATTAACCAGTTATTTGATGAAGGTTCTTTTGAAGAATTATTTGCAGACTTAAAACCGACAGATCCGTTGGAATTTGTTGATACAGAGTCTTATAAAGATAGATTGGCTGCAGCTCAAGAAAAAACAGGTCTGAATGATGCTGTGATTGCAGGTATTGCGACTATTGATGGTCATAAATTAGCAACTGCGGTCATGGATTTCGATTTTATGGGTGGCTCAATGGGTAGTGTTGTTGGTGAAAAAGTTACACGTACCATTGAAAAAGCTATTGAATTGAGATTACCTGTACTTGTAGTATCGTCATCTGGCGGTGCAAGAATGCAAGAAAGTGCGTTAAGTTTAATGCAAATGGCTAAAACTTCTTGTGCTTGTGCAAGATTGGATGAAGCCGGTTTATTATACATAAATTTAATTACAGATCCTACTTTTGGTGGCGTGACAGCAAGCTTTGGAACTTTGGGCGATATTATTGTTGCTGAACAAGGTGCAAGAGTTGGTTTTGCTGGTCGTCGTGTTATTGAACAGACTATCAGACAAAAACTTCCATCAGATTTCCAAACTGCTGAATACCTAATGAAATATGGTCAGGTCGATGTTGTCTCATCTCGTAAAGATTTGAGAAGTAATCTAGCTAATATCTTGGCTATGCACGAGTAAGGAGTAGGAAATGGCAGCAGTATTAGAATTTGAAAAACCTATTTTAGAAATTCAAGAAAAAATTGAGGAACTAAAAAAAATGAGTCAGGAGTCTGGCATGGATTTAAGTGTTGATATTTCAATGTTAGAGAAAGAAGCAGAAGAATTCAAAAAAGAGTTATTCTCAAATCTTGATCCTACGCAAAAAATGCAGATTGCTCGTCATCCAGAAAGACCTAATTTTATGGATTATGTGGGCGGAATTTGTACAGATTTTATCGAAATGCACGGCGATAGAGTTGGTACTGATGACAGAGCGATAATGGGAGGTTTGGCTAAAATTGATGGTCGTCCTGTTATGATTATCGGTACAATGAAAGGTAAATCAACTAAAGAAAATTTGGAATACAATTTCGGTATGCCTCAACCTGAGGGTTATAGAAAAGCGTTACGTTTATTTAAACACGCGGACAAATTTGGTATTCCGATTGTTACTATTATTGATACACCTGGTGCTTATCCTGGTATTAGTGCAGAAGAACACGCTCAAGGGGCTGCTATTGCAACTAACTTGAAAGAAATGCAAAAACTTGGTGTTCCAGTTATTGCGATTATTTCTGGTGAAGGTTGTTCTGGTGGTGCGTTAGGTTTGGCTGTGGCTAACAAAGTTTATATGTTAGAACACGCTTATTATACTGTAATTTCTCCAGAAGGTTGTGCTTCTATTTTATGGCGTGATGCTTCTAAAAACTTAGAAGCTGCAACTGCGTTAAAAATTACAGCACCTCACTTGATGAAACACGGTATCATCGATGGCGATATTAAAGAGCCTACTCGTGGAGCTCATACAGATTATGAAGCTATGTCTGCTGAAGTTAAACGAACTATTCTTTCAGCTTTAGATGAGCTTTCTGGTATGTCTCGTGAAGATTTGAGAAATCAACGTTACGACAAATTTAGAAAAATGGGCGCTTTTTTAGGCTAAGGAAGGAATAATTTTAAATAGAAACCCTGAACTTGTTCAGGGTCTATTTATTAGAAGATAAGGATAGGTTATGGCAAACAATTATTATGAATTAAGATTAGAAATTAACCCAGAGATGGAAGATATTATCGCAGAGATTTTCTTTGATAATTTTGACTGTGATGGTGTAATTTTAGCAGAAGAATCTTACAAAGATTTAGAAATGACATCTACTACACAAGGTACTTTGAAAGTCTTTTTACGTAATGAGTATGGGGACTCTTACGAAGATTTGCTATATGATGTTGAAAATGTCTTAGACCTATCAAGGGAAGAATTTTTATCAAGAGGTTTGACTGAAGAAGAACTTGGTTCTTGGGATTTTGTCTTAGAAGAAAAAAAAACTGAAGACTGGTCAAAAAAATGGAAAGAGCAATGGAAAGTAACTCACGTTACTGAGAAAGTTGCAGTTGTTCCTGATTGGATTGAGTATGAGCCTAAAGATGGTGAAGTTACTATAAAACTTGAACCAGGATGTGCTTTCGGCACAGGAACCCACCAAACTACTCAACTTTGTATGAAGGCACTTGAAAAATATATGAAGCAAGGTGATAGAGTAGCTGATATTGGTATGGGTAGTGGTATTTTATCAGTTTTGGCGAAAAAACTTGGTGCAAGTTATGTGTATGGTTGTGATAACGACGATACAGTAATCGATGTTGCAAAAGAAAATGCCGTTAAAAATAATGTAGAATGTACTTTTGAGCTTGGTACGGCTGATAAAGTCGATGATAAATTTGATTTTATTGTTGCAAATATTCTACATTTTGTTTTGGCAGAGATTATGGGTGACTTGAAAGCCTTGATGAAGACAGGTGCATTGATGTCATTAAGTGGCATTTTGTACGAAAAAAGAGAGTGTGTAATTAAAGCTTATGAAGAGCACGGATTAGAACTTATCGAAGAAATTGAACAAGACCAATGGACTTCATTTGTAGTTAAAAGAGTTGACTAGGAGAGAAAAATGACAAAAACAGCTATTATAATTCCTGCAAGATACGGATCATCCAGACTAGAAGGTAAACCGCTTTTGGTTGTGTGCGGAAAGCCTGTTATTCAATGGGTTTATGAAAAAGCTCAAGCATCAAAATTAGCGGATATTATTATCGTTGCGACCGATGATCAAAGAATTTATGATTGTGTTAAAGGTTTTGGTGGTAATGTTGAAATGACTTCAGTTGATCATAAGTGCGGTTCAGATAGAATTATGGAAGTTGTTGCTCGTCATCCTGAAATTTCTTTTATCTGTAATCTTCAAGGGGATGAGCCTCTAATCAAATCAGAAAGTATTGATGCAGTTATCGATAATGTAAAAAATGACGATAAAGCTGATATTTCAACACTTATTAGAGTTTTGAAAGATGAAGAGGAAATCAATAACCCAAATCTTGTCAAGTGTGTTACAGATAGACACGGATTTGCATTGTATTTTTCACGTTCAAAA
>JAFUPZ010000142.1 GCA_017472545.1 bacterium
AAAACTTGATGAATTATTTTTGATTATGCAAAATGAACCGCTAAATTTTATCCAAAATTTCGAAGCAAAAGCAATTGGGAATTTTAATTATCGTTTTGGAAAACCAAACGATTTTATCGAAATCTTTGAGATTATGAAAAAACTTTATAACACTTCAAATGGACTTGAAGAGCTTTTTGAACACGGTTATGAACAAGATAAATTATTTGAAACTGTTGTCGATTATTTTTATTCTAGAGCAAATAAAAGCAATGCTGGACAAGGGTTTTATCATATGATTCCAAACCCCAAAAATGGCGGAGCTATGAAACGTATGTGTATGTATCTTCGCTGGATGATCAGAAAAGGACCAGTTGATGTTGGAATTTGGGATTTTATGAAGCCATCAGAATTATACATTCCTCTAGATGTTCACGTTGCAAGAATTTCGCGCCAAGAAGGACTTTTAACAAGAAAAGCTAATGATTTTAAGGCTGTTATTGAATTAACAAACAAACTCAAAGAATTTGACCCAGAAGATCCTGTCAAATACGATTTTGCAATTTTTGGTTATGGGGTAAACAACTAAGAATTTAGTTTTGCAATTTTCAAGCCAAAAACTTCTTCTATATTAATACTAGTCAAAATATCCTCAATCAATGCATCTGGAGTAAGTTTTGCAATATCACCATAATCTGGTAATGTGCCTAAAATCTTCACGTCACAAAATTCTTTTAAAATTTGTGGGAAATATTTTTCTTCTAGATTTTCAGAAGCCTCATCATACTGCGTAATAATAACGCCAAGAAAATCTACTCTTTCTGAATATATATATTTCAAACCTGCAATCACATTTGACATTGGAGTAGTTTTTGCATTAACAACAAGAACCATAGGAATTTTCAAAGCTTTCACAATATCTACTTCCGTAAAATCCTTCGCAATAGGTGTTGAAATACTATTTGAGCCCTCAACAATACAGCAATCCGACAATTTCAATCCTTGAAATTCAGAATAGATTGTGTTCAAATCAACTTTCAAACCATCTTCATAAGAGCTAACAAATGGCGAAGATGTATTTTTCAACAAATAAGTTGAATGAGTAGAAACATTTGGGTCAATTCTTTTCATAAGCGCTAAATCAGGAGAACTTCTAAAATTCCCTAAAGAAATAGCACCTGTTTGTATAGGTTTATAAACACTTGTTGAATAAGACAAACTCTGCATAGTTGCAGCCAAACCTGCTGTAACTATTGTTTTTCCAGACTGTCGTTGTAAACCTGATACAAATACATTTAACATACCAAAATAATATCACGACCCAATTTTTATTGCAAAACCACTAAAAATATATCCTAGCCATTTATAGCAAAGTAAACTTCTTTAAGACGTTTCTTTGTAATATGAGTATAAAGCTGAGTTGTTGCAACATCACTATGCCCCAATAGCTCTTGAACAACTCTTAAATCTGCACCATTTTCTAATAAATGAGTGGCAAAACTATGTCTTAGGGTGTGTGGTGATATATGTTTATGAATTTTTTCACCTTGTTTACGAATGAAATTATAAACATCTTGACGCGAAACCTTTTTGCCATTATCTTTCAACAACAGCCATTTTAAATTGTTGCCTAATTTGTTTTGTAAAATAATTACATCTCTTATTTTTAAATATTTATTTATCGCATCTTTAGCTTTTTTCCCAAAAGGAACAATTCTCTCTTTAGAACCTTTTCCATAACATTGGATGTATTTTTGGTTAATATCAATATTGTTCAATTTCAAATTAACCAATTCAGATACACGTAATCCACACCCATACAACAATTCGACTATCAATTTGTTTAATGGGGTTAAATCGGAATTTAGAATTGAATTTAGTTCCTCAATTGTCATTACTTTTGGCAATCTTTTAGGAAGTTTTGGTTGTTCAAGAGTCTGCGCAGGATTTTTTGTACCATATTCATTTGCGCAGAACCATTTAAAAAAACCTCTCAATGATGCAACTTTACGCATTACAGATGAGGGGGTATATTTATCTTCTCTAAGCTTTATAATAAAAGAGTTCAAGTCAGTTCGCTCAATTTTATCAACTGCACATACCCCTCTATTTTGACAGAAATCAAAAAACGAAGTTAAATCATTGCGATAAGCATCAATAGTATTGACAGAAAGCCCTTTTTCGACTTCCAAAAACTCTAAATATTCAGATAAAAACTGTATATCCATAAACTAGATTATACATTTTTTCTAAGAATTATCAAGGCTATTTTGATGTTGATAACACATATCTTGCTGCCGCAGAACCTGCCGCAACAGTACTATCATAGAATACCACAGGAATAACATCTCCCATATAATTCACACTATTTGGAACAGTACACGAAGCAGTTATATCAACTGAATGAGATTTACCATCTGAACATCTAACTTCTCGATTTGGCAACGATGGACCATTGACATCTATAAACCCTATACAAAATTTTTGAAATTGACTATCTTTAATTGCTTGTTCTAAAGTTGTTCCATCAAGAGTACATTTTGCCTCGTGTTGCCATCCACTTGTTAAAGGACCACCAATATCATGAAATCCAATCATCATACCATCGTTCATTTGATAATAATAAAGATATGTCCCAACCTCTTTTAACAACGTATCTGGAGTAGGTGACGTATAGAAAAGATCTTTGTAATAAAGCAAATTTTTAGAACGCTTTGAGTATAAATAAGTATCATCCGACACAGTATAACCTGACAGACTTCCATTAAAAATTGAACATACTGACCATTCTGTTTCGGGATGTCCTTTACCGTATGAACTACAATTTTGATAAACACTTGCAAAATTATACCCATAATTTGCTTCATTTAGCCGAACAGCTTGATTTATTGTTGAAAGCCCCTTTTTAAATGCTGAACGATTCTGATGAGCTCGAACGTTTGCAATTAAATTCGGAATAGTCATCGCAGCGACAACACCAATTATGCCAAGAGTAATCAGCACTTCTGCTAACGTAAAAGCTGATTTATTACTCAAACTTTTAGACCCTGAATCAAGTTCAGGGTGACATTTATATTTAAACAATGAACCAACAATCCTAGCATCCCAAATAAGCGTCATTACAACCTTTAAGAGGTTACCCCCCCCCCGAAAGCGCGACTATATCTAGCTTTTAACAACTCGACCTTTTCATAATGCATGCTATCATTATACCAGTTTTTATACAGATTGCAAGCTTTACTAGCAGTCAGAACTTGCAAGTTTGAACAAATAATCTTCTCTTGCGCTGGTTTTTAGACCAGTTGGCATAAAGTTTTCTTTAAATCTTTCAACAGCATATCGGTCTGTCATGCCTGAAATATAATCAGTTACAACGCGCACAATTCTATTTTGTGGACATATCGGTTTTAAAATTCCACAGTAGTAATAGAATAATTCTTTAATAACTCGACGAGCTTTGCGCTCTTCTAATTTTGCCATTGACTCATCATTATAAACATTGTCAAACATCCAAGTTCTTAGTTTTGTTGTATAACCCCAAGCCTCATCACTCATCGCAATTTCAGATTTTCCAATCGAATTATTAACAATTTCTGTAATCATTTTATTCAAACGTTTGCTTTGATTTGATGAAAAATATTCTATACAATCTTTTGGTAAATCGCTTTCTGAAATTACCCCAGCTCTGATTGAATCTTCAATATCGTGATTAATATAGGCAATTTTATCTGCAAGTTGAACAACCTTACCTTCAGGTGTTGTCGGCTTATACCCCCAAGAATGTGATCTGATACCATCAACTGTTTCTTTGCATAAGTTTAAATTTTCCAAAACTTCAACAACACGTACACTTTGAATATTGTGATTAAAGCCACCATCAACTAACTCATCCAAAACACCTTCTCCACAGTGTCCAAATGGAGTATGACCCAAATCATGACCAAGAGAAATCGCCTCAACCAAATCTTCATTCAAATCTAAAGCTCTTGCAATTGTTCTTGCAATCTGAGAAACCTCCAAAGTGTGAGTTAAACGAGTTCTAAAATGATCATCAAAAGGTGATAAAAACACCTGAGTTTTGTGTTTTAATCGTCTAAAAGCTTTTGAATGTAAAATTCTATCTCTATCACGTTGAAAATCCGTTCTCAAATCTGACTGTGGCTCCTCAACTTTTCTACCTTTTGAATTAGCAGATTTTGTTGCAATTTCGCTTAGACAGTCGAATTCTCTTTTTTCTAATTTCTCTCTTATAGTTAATGTGGTCATAATTCTCCCCTCTGATGAGATTTTATCAGAAAGTTGAAATTTAGCTATACTGCATTTGTAGGGTTTTTAACTGCTACTTGAGGTTTTACTTCTGCAGCAATTGTTGCACCAGCAAGTTTTAATTTTTTCTGCTTATGCTCTTTTAATTTTTTATCTGCAAAATCACCAACTCTATTCAAGATTAACCCTGAAATTGTACCCATCAATAGAGATTTTGTTCCTGCAAATAATTTTGCGTTACAGTATAATGTTACACCTACTTGACCTAATAACGCAGGTATTCCGTATTTAAGAGTAATAGATAATCGCTCATCATTATCTTCTGATTTGCCAATTTGATAGCCTAACAAACCAACCGCACCCAACATTGTCAAAACATCTGTAGGTGCTGAACCTAATACAAGGTCTCTTAACTTACTTACGTACTCTTCTGTTTCTAAACGTATAGATTTATCTAGTGATTTAACTCCATTTTTCATTGTTTTTGCGACTTTATCATATTCATCTTTAGGCAACAAAGCTTTGTAAATTTGAAGAATATCCTCAACTTTACCTTGCTTATAATTTGCAATAACTTCACTCAAATCAGAAATATTCGCTAGCAAATCTTCACCAACAGCTTTGTCTATTTTTTTACTTTGCATTGCAAGGACTATATCATCTTTGAATTTAGCAATATCACCTAAAATTTTTGCTTTCAAAGCTGTATCTTGATTTGCAATAGTTGCAAAACTTCTAATATCAGTTTTTATCATTCTCAATTGACGAATTCTATCAGCATCTTTATAGCTGATTAAACCAGTCATTCGCATAATCAAATCATTTGTATCTTGAACCATATCAGGTAAAGAATACGACAATTGTCTACGAACAATATGAACCGATTTTTGGATAGCTTCTTTTTCTTTAACAATCTCTGATTCTGCCAGAAATTTCATAAAGAAATCTTTTGACCAGAATACCTTCAATGAAGAGAACGCCTTTTTCAACTCTTCAGATGCTCGTTTTATTTTTCTATATCTTACGCCTAACGGTTTCGCAGAGAAATTTTCCTGATACAAGGATTCCATTTCTTTTTCGATACTATCAATTTGAGTGAGCCATTCTGCTTTAGTTTTTTTGATGCCATTTATTGTAACTTCATCATAAATATCCCCACTTGTAACAAGCTTAGAGATACTTTTTCGTAACAAATGAGCTTCCTTCATTCTACCAGTAGTTGATTTGTATTGATTAATTACAGACTGACGTCCAATTCTTTCAAACATACGAGTAATTGAGGATTGAATTTTATCAGTATATTTATTCCAGCTCATTAACTTCTTAAATGCCATATCTTTCAGGTTAGTGAAATTGTTAACAGCTTCTGCTTTTCTTGCTAATGTATCTAACGACTTAATCATGTATACATATACTTTGTTTGCAAGAGTCATCTCACCTTCATTATCCAATTTTGATTTTAAAAGCTGTCTTTCTAAATAATCTCTTAGTTTTTCAAAATTCTTACTTAAATTTTTAGTACCACCTTTTAATACTATAAAAATTGCAGCTGCCGTAAGAACAGTAGCACCCGCAATAGACAAACCAATTGTTGTCAGATTCTTTGTTTTTCTAGCTTCATCAGGGGTCACAATTTTAATTTTTGAAGATATTGATTCGCTATTTACAACATTTTTAGTATCATCAGCTTGAACTTGCGCTGATTCTGCCGGTTTCTCTTCTATAGGCTTATTGATTTCAACGGTATCTTGTGTAGGCAGCCAAAAATCACTCGGAAGTTTTCTTTTGGTAACTTGACCGAATGAATTAAGTTCTTTAGATTCAATTTTTTGAATTGAATAGTTAATCATAAAATCACTAGCCTACACTATTATTAACTCCTAAAAGCAAATAAAATTGCTAAATATATTATTGATTTAAAGTTATGTTACGAAAACAACTCTACATCAATAACTTTTGCAACTTCTAGTGCAGAATTTTTATTTGATAGTAAATCTTTAACTTGACCTAAATCTTTAATATTTTGTTCACGTTTTGCTTGATTATACAATAGCTCTTCTATCTCATAAGTTATATTCAAAGGAGTAGCTTTGCTTTGAATTAATTCAGGGACAATTTCCTTATCCGCGATAATATTTGGCAAAGATACACGATTTATACATCTTACAAACAAATAAATCCAATATAAAATTTGAGGACCGCGATAAGCTATAATCATTGGAGTTTTATAAATTGAAGCCTCCAACGCAACTGTACCAGATGCCAAAATCAAAGCATCCGCAACACTTAATAAAGCTTGATTTTCGCCTTTTATAACTTTTATATCACAATCACCAAGATATTTTTGATAAACTTCATCTGATAAATTTGGAGCTTGAGAAATAGCAAATTGCAAATCTGGATGGCGTTGTTGCAAACGTCTAACTGATTCTTTAAAAATTCCCATTAAAGTTTTCAATTCAAATTCTCTAGAACCAGGAAAAACTGCTACTAATTTTCTATCAGGATCGAATCCGTGATTTCTGAAAAACTCACGACGCCCAGCAGCAGATGGCAACTGCGCAACTAAAGGATGTCCAACATATTGAGTATCAATTCCATATTGAGCATACAATGGTTTTTCAAATGGGAAAATACATAAAACCTTATCTACAAACTTTTTAATAAGTTTAATTCTATACTTACGACTTGCCCAAACTTGTGGTGGTATATAATAAAAAACTTTTATCCCTGCATCATGCAAGAACTTGGCAACCGATAAATTGAAAGCACCATAATCAATAAGCAATACCAAGTCAGGCTTGTAATCATTTTTCAAATAATCGACTACAGCTTTTCCTAATTTGTAATGATTCAAAATAATTTGAGGAGAAATTCCCATTGCTGACATTTTTTCTTGGGTAGAGAATAGCTTTACACCTTCATTTTCAAGATTTATTCCTCCAATACCCTCAATCTGCAAATCACAATCCAATGCCTTCAATTCTCTTACGACATTTGCGGCATGGATGTCACCTGAATATTCACCTGTAATTATAAATAATTTTTTCATCTATACTGCAATAATTACTATATTATGATCATCCGCGTATTTAACAACTTTTTCTTGATCAACAATAATTGTTTCATTTGCTTCTACAGCAATCAAAGAAGCCTTTTTAAAACTCATTGTTCTTAATGTTCTCATACCAATTGCAGGAATATCAAAACGTTTATCTTGTTTTGGCTTTGAAACCTTAACAACAACGGCACCTTCTTTTGCAAGTTTTGCACCACGTTTAATACAAACATCTGTACCTTCAATTGCTTCAACAGCCATAATCATTTTATCTTTGATTACAACAGATTGACCAACATCAAGTTTACCCATTTCTTTTGCAAGCCAGAAACCATAATTAACGTCTTCCATTTGAGCTTCAGTTGGTTTATGTTTCCCTAAAACTCCAGCCGGAATCATTAAATTTTTGATAAAAATTGTTTGATCCAAAACTTCTACACCAATTTTTGATAGTTCTTCAACAATCATCAACATAACTTGGTCATCATTTAATCTTGAAGCTTCTTTGATTAAATCAATCGCACGTTTATCAAATTTGTGTAATTGCAATAGAACTTTTTTATGAACTTTGCCCAAAAATGTCATTTGTTTAATTTGTTCATCTTTTAAAATTGATTCAATCTTGTTTACTTCACCAGGGTGACAAGAATAAACCTTTGAACAATATTTTTTTAATTCTTTAACGTTGTCTTTGGCTAAAGAAATACAAATAACTTCAAAACCATTTTCTTTGGCATATTGAGCCATTCTAACAGGTAATGAACCATCGCCAGCTATAAGTCCTTGTTTATTTTCTAATGTAATTGACACTATTATTTCCTCTTTTACTTTTGTCTTAATAAATAAATCTTTTCTACTTCATCCTTTGGTAATATTTTAGCACCACCAAGAATTTTTGCACAAATTATAGTTTTTGCATATTCTTCAACCAGTTCCAAATTCAAATATGCCTGTTTCATTGTTGAACCGCCAACAATCACTCCGTGATTTTCAAGAAGTACAACATCGTACTCATCAAAATAAATCGAAGTTTTTTCAACTAGTTCGCTAGAACCTGGAATTGCGTACTGAGCAAGCGGAATTTTTCCGAAACAATAAACTATTTCAGGAGAAATTGCATCATCTAAAGCTATACCACTTGCCGCAAATGCTGTTAAATATGGACTATGAACATGCAAAATATAATTTATATCAGGTCTTTTTTTATAAAATTCTAAATGTAAAAATTTTTCACTAGAAGGTTTCGGATTTCCTGAAACTGAATTCCCAGAAAAATCAATTACACTAAAATCCTCATCTTCTAAATAACCATTAGCTGAACCAGAAGAAGTTATTACTACATTATCCCCAAATCTTGCAGAAATATTGCCAGAAATTCCAGGAGTATAACCTTTTACTCCTGCTAAATTCCCATATTCAATTATCTCTTTTTTTATTTGCTCTAACATATTAATCTATTGTTTCTTTGCTTGGATCTTCTATATTAATAACTTGTGCATATTGTAAAACTTTTGAAGCTTCTGACTTGTTTCCTCTTCCAAATCTTTTATTAGAAACTTCTTGCTCTACAGGCTTTTGCGCTGGAGAAAAAGCTAATGCTCTTTCTTTATTTTTACCTAAACGTTCAGGGTTTTTAATTTCCATTTTTTTGTAAGTAACGCTAGTACCTTTTGTGTCAAACGCTAAATCAAACCCAAAGAAAGTTGTTCTTCGGTAAAAATCATAACCAAAACGAATTCTCAAATCCTCAGGACCAACTGCAATAACAAATCTATTTTCTTGGAAAATATCACCATTT
Source organism: bacterium (assembly GCA_017472545.1). Classification (GTDB taxonomy): domain Bacteria; phylum Cyanobacteriota; class Vampirovibrionia; order Gastranaerophilales; family Gastranaerophilaceae; genus Zag111. The sequence goes on from JAFUPZ010000142.1 coordinate 9,102, forward strand.
GGAGAATCATCACTCAAGTTAGCCAAACCTGACCAACCTACAGATAAATATTTGTTAATTCTAAAGATTTCTGAGATATACACAGAAGATGAACCATATCTGTAAGCATCATATCTAGGTAATGGAGATTCATCTTCATACGCAGTTTGGAAATATGCTATATCTTGCATCCATCTTTTATATTGCAAGTGAACCCTAGGGCCCATTCTACCGATAAATTGAGTATCACCAGTACCATATACCGCAGCAGAACCCTGCATTGCAAATGATAAATTAAAGAATAAATTTTCATCTTCATTTTCATATGAATATAAAGATTGAGAAATTTCTGCCATATATCTAAATCTTGTAGTAGCCATATTTCCACCGCCAAGTTTTTCACCATGACGGTTTCTGTCAGCGTTTTCCATTAAACCAACACCAAATCTATGACGGAATGACAAATTTTTACCTTCTGCAAGGAAATCATTTACACTATATTTTTTATCATAGAAAATTTCTGCACCATACTTAGGCATTCTTGCGCCTAAAAACCATTCATCATTATAGGTATTGGCAGTATATTGTAAGAAAATATTATCATCTAAACGTTGACGACCTTTTAAAATAAATATATCGCCAGCAGTACCATAACCTAAGAATGTGGAGTTATAAGTATTTTTATATTTTAATAAACCACCAATACCAAATTCATCATCCTTATAGTTTAGAAGTGGAATAGCCTTCATTACAGAACCACCTGGACCACCAAACACAAAACCAGGACCGATGAACATACCCAAATTACGTTTTGTACCAAATTCAGGATAGTTAGCCTCGAAATTTCCACCTTCTTTATCCGTAAAGATTGTCATTTTCTTCCAAGAGAATCTATGTTTTCCATCTTTACTTACTTTAATGTTTTTCGCTATGTATTTATTATGATTTTTTCTTGCATCAACATATACTTCATCAATATCCAATCTAATATCATTTCCTGACGGATTTGTTAGGAATAACGCTTGAGCTTCTGGTTCAACAATCATATCCCAGAATCTTGGACCAATCATTCTTGAATGAAATCTTTGAATTTTAGAAATATCTGAATGCAAATAACCATTTTCTAGGAATAATTTAGATTCTTTTTGAATAGCTTTTTCTGCATCCATAATATAATCATTTGAAACTGAAGAAATATTACTCATAAGCATAGTTTCTTCATTCATATCAATCTCAAAAGAATCAGCAGTTGTCGGCATTCCGCTTTTTAGAATAACAACATTGCCATAACCTTTCAAAATATTAGAATCCTGATTGTATAACATTGTGTCAGAAAGAACTTTTAATCCTTGTTGAGGAAAATCAAGAACTGGACGACCATGTGCCACCATATCACCTGAATCCTCATCATAAGTAATTTTATCTGAGTCTAATACCAATTCTTTTTCTGTAACATGGGTAGCAATCCCTGATTCTAACGCAATCGCATCAGATGAATCCTCTTCGTTTGCAATTTCATTTTGAATAGAATCTGCAATTGAACCTTTTTCTGTTAGCAATAATTTCTCAGATTCAGTTAAATCCTGCGTAGTATCATCAGATTTTTTCCAGAATTTAATTTTTTCTAGTAAAGGTTTTTGATTATCTTTGTTTTCTTCTAAACGTCTTTCTCTTTCTTCAACTTTTGTAGAAATTTTATGTTGAATAGTCAAACGAACCCTTTTAAATACAGGCATATTATCAGGATCAATTTCACTATACTCACCAGAGCCACCAGCTCTTCTTTCAAAAGCATAGTCTGTATAATCTCGTTTTTGTTTCTTCACCTCAGGCATCATTAAACTAGCAGGGGATTCGAAAAACTTTTGTTCTTGCAAATACTCACTTGTAGTTTCCAAATCATAATATTCTGATTCATCCATCGCATATGATGAATTCGCAAACGCTAAGATTATTGCCAGTATGTATAAATATTTTTTCAATTTATGATCCTCTATTATTTTATATAATTCATTGGATTTGTCGGTTTACCATTTACACGAACCTCGAAGTGGCAGTGAGGCCCAGTACTATAACCTGTAGAACCTTCTCTACCAATAGTTTGACCTTTTTTAACAACTTGTCCGTTGCTAACAGTAATAGCAGACATATGTGCATATAATGTAGTAATCGGTTGACCATTAATCACACCATGATCAAGAATTACAACTTTACCATATCCGCCATACCATCCAGAGAATATTACCTTACCGTCATTTGAAGCCTTAATCGCACCACCATTTGGACCAGCAATATCTATACCTGAATGGAAAATACGGCTTTTGAAAATTGGGTGAGTTCTCCAACCAAATGGAGATGATATTCTACCTGAAATCGGATATATAAATCCTGCAGATGAAACCTTAACAGTAGATCCACCACCTTTTTTAGTCACACCAGCAATCATATTCTGAATATTTTCAGATTGGCGAGCCAATTCTCGTTCTGAACGTTCATAATATGCTTTATCATTTTGCAAACGCTGAATCATGCTTTTGTTTTCTTTAATAGAACCTTGAATTGTTGCTCTTTGATTTTTAATATCTCTAATTGAAGCCTCTACTGAACGTTTTTGACGCTCTACTTGAGATTTTAAAGCAGCAATTTCATTAGCTTTTGCTTTTACAGCTTTCATTTTTTTATAATCTTCTTGAATAACAATTTTTTCAAAATAGAACATATCCATCAATGAATTAACATCATTTGCAGATAAGATTAATTCAAACATTCCTAATCTTTGATGTTTATACACTTGACGAATTCTAGACTTCATCGCTGCATCAATCTCTTTAAATTCCACAACCGCAGCGTTTAACTGTCGTTCCATAACAGACAAATTCGCAACAAGATTATTATAACGTTGAGTTGAATTTTTTAACTGAGTTTGAGCTTTTTCAAGTCTTTGTTGATTGTTATTTAATTTATTTCTTTCTTTTTTTAATTTTAAATCTGCTTGATTTTTCTTTTGTCTAAAATAATCTCTTTTGTTATTTGTTTGCTTCAATTGCTGATTCAAAGCATCATTTGACTGAGCAGCAAAAGACGGAACCTCACCTATACACAAAGTCCCTAAAAAAATCCAGCATATTAAAATATATTTAGAAATATCTTCTTTTTTCATTATTCAAACTATTTGATTGCAAGTACTGTGAAAGCCATCATTCCAAAAGTCCACACCAAAAACGAAATGGCAATAATCGAAATAATAACCTTTCTATGCTTTCTGAAAAATTCCATAAATTCTCCCCTTATACATTATACATCTTACTATCAAAAAAATCTTTGTGCAAGAATTTGCAACATATTTTTACTTAACAAATGGAAAAATGAACTTTTTTATTCTACAATCGTTAAAAGAGTACAGAGGTTACTAAAAATGAAAGAAAAATGCACAAAATACGAATCACTATTTCTATTTAGAAGTGAAGAAGAATTGCAGCAACACCTTCTTGAATGTGAAGACTGCCGACTTGAGCATGAAAAAATGCAAAAGGTATCTGAATTAATTAAAGAAGTTAGACCTGCTTTCAGAGAAAGAAGACGCAATCTTGCAAAAGTAAAAGTTGCGTGTGCATTATTTATGCTTATGGTTAGTGGAACAACCTTAGGAGTGCTGAATTTCAACACAGATGTTTCTGATACTCTTAAATATGGTGCCGCTTTAAGCGCGGAAGAATTAGGTTTGCCTGTAGATTCTTATGGGCTAATCTACATAGAATAGTAGACGGAACGCATGGATTTCAACAAAGTAATAGAAACAAACAAACAAAATATAAGAAATATTATACGTCTTATTACCAAAGAAGATAATGAAGATTTGGAACAAGAAGTGTATGTTAAAATCTGGAAAAATTCTGACAAATACAAAGAACAAGGTTCTATAAAAAGTTGGATTTCCACAATTGCCCGTAACACATCACTAGATTACCTAAAATCCTCTTATCATAAAGTTTTTCAGACTTCTACATCTGACGATTTGGTAATAACTAACATCAAAGATAAAAAAATTACTCCTGAAGAAACTCTTTCAAAAAAAGAAAGACAAAAGAAAATTATTGATGCAATCAATAAACTAAAACCTAAATTCAGAGAAGTTATCATTATGTGTGAGATTAACGGATACACATACGAAGAATGTGCTACCAGACTAAAATGCCCAGTTGGCACAATCAAATCAAGAATATTCAACGCTAAAAAAGAATTAGCAGAAAAATTACAAGATTTATTATAAACGAGGGACTATATATGAAAAAAACATTTTCAATACTACTATTAGCATCAGTATTAACCTTAACAGGTTCAACTGCATTCGCTCAAAAGGCAGAAGCTCCTAAAACTGAAGCTCCTAAGACTACAGAAGCTCAGTCACCAAAAACTCCTGAGTGCAACTGCCCAAATAAAGAAGAAATGAAAAAACAATTCGAACAACGTTTGAATTTATCTGACAAACAAAAAGAAAAAGCTAAAGCTATTCACCAACAAGGCCGCGAAGAAATGGCACCTATTATGGCAAAAATCAAACAAAAACACCAAGAAATTGAAATGGTAAAAATGTCTAGAATAGTTGAAAAAGACCAAAAAGAAAAAATTGATAAATTAACGATTGAAATTCAAGCGTTAGAAAAACAAGCTCACGAAATCAGAAAGAAAAACTCTCAAGAATTTGAAAAAATCTTAAACAAAAAACAAAAAGCTGAATTGGAACAAATGAAAGCTGAAGGTCGCGCAAGATTTGAAAAATTCCACAAGGCAAGACCTCCTTTCCAAGGGTTGGGAACACCTAATATGTTTATCAAACCTATTTTCCCACCTCAACATCCACCAGTAGAAAAATAAACTTTATATTTTGCCCGAGTTCACATAGAATTCGGGCAAAAAAATACCACTTGTTTTGATAAGTGGTAGGGAAAAGTTACGAAAATTAATTGTAGGGGATATAAAAGTATTTTGTAAATTACGCGTTAAATGTATTGAAAGATTTTTCAACGTTTTTCTTGATAATACCTTTTACTGATTCATATTCGGTAGTTAAGGCACTATGTTCAGATTCAAGTTTATTCAACTGAAGGTCGAATTGTTTATCTTGTCTTTCAATTTTATCCATTGCATTTTGGTAAACTTGTTCTGCGATAACCATTGCAGCTGAGTCTTCTTTTTCTGCAATTGATTCATCAGAACTTAAACTTGTACCAACAAATGATTTTTCAACTGTTGAGTAGTAAGATAATTGTAAGTTACCTGCTTTTAATTGTCTTACAAACCAGTTAGTTTCTTTGAATTTATGTTTTTCATCTTCAACTGTTGTATAACCTCTAGTTCTCATTTCGTTAAAGATGTTTTTATAGTAGTTAATCATTTCAGCATCATAAACTAAATTTTCTGTAGTTTTTGATGTTTGATTGTTGTAATAAGCTTCAGTAATAGCTGTTGCATAGTCAAACAATTCTCTTTGAGCATTAGTTGTACCTTCATAGTTTAATGCTGAAGTTTGTTTGTTTACTGTATAAGTTTGACCATTTGTAGCTGTATATTGATCATTACCATCAAAAGTTAAATATCTTCTATAATCTTCTTCAATTACTGGTTGAGTTGGTGCAGCAGGATTGAAGTCAGCATATAAAGCATCATATTCTTTTGGATTGCCTTCATCATCAACACCATAGATGAATTTACCAGTTTCAGTATTATATGAAACAAGATTTTCATCAACTTCATAGAAATCACCATTACCTTCAGCAATTTGCTCAGGAGTTTGGTAACGAACTACAGTTTTGATTTCATTTGTTGCATCATCTTGAATTGTTTCTGCATACAACATACCGCGTTCCATATAATAGCCATCGCTATCTTTATATAGGTTCACTTTTGCATCACCTGTATTTGTTGTGATGTATGCTGTATCATAAGTTACATAACCATCAAGAGAATCTTCACTGAATGAAGTATAATCAAAGTCAAACAAATGTTGACCATCATAATTGTTAATACCTTTACCAACAGATGCTAAGTATTTATCCCAAGCTTGGTGAATAGCTTCTTCTGCTTGTTCGTGTTTTGTAATATCAATATCTGCTTGAGTTAAACCTTTACCATTTGCTGCAACTTTTAAATCTCTTAAAAATCTATTAAAGTCACCATTATTCTTACTGTAAGCTTCGGCAATTTTGCTAGATACAACAACTTTACCTGTGTTATCAGTAACCAAGTATTGTTTACCAGCGGCAACTGAGTTGAATGAAGTTAATTGATTGTAAGTCAAATCAGCATAAGTCGCTTCAGAGTTGTTGTAACCTGTTAAAACTTGATATTTAGTCTTAGCAAGAGCATCTAAATAAGCATCGTTAATCTGTTCTGAATTATCAGAAAGACGTTGCTTAGAATAAGCTAATGACTGCTGTTCCATTTCGTTATTGGAAATACGAGCAGTAATGCTTAATAATCTAGCTTGTGATGCTGCCATACCCATAGTGCTAAGCGTTTCCTTTCAATAATTTTCGTATCCGTAACCATGTTTACGGCACATTTATTAGGAAACTTTAGGTTTTTTACCAATAATGTTACAAAACTGTTACATTTGTAAAAATAAAAAATTAAATTTTTGATTCTGCAAAATACAATCTAAAATAGAAACACGCAACGTGCTGGATTGAATCAACTCTAACCCACTGTCTTGTAGCTTTGAACCTTATGGCTCCTAAGGATTTTTCAGGATTTTTATGCGCATATATATTTTCTGGGACATTTACCAATAACATTTGTGATTTTGCAGTTTTACGACAAGCTTCCAAAATCTTTTTAGCAAGTTCAACTTCCCCTAAATCATTTGCCAAATAATATGCAGCAACTAAACCTTCCGAACGCGATCCATCTGGATAAAAATGATCACCATAGTTGTAATAATAACTTCCCTCGTAATCAATATATGGAGTATCATCTTTTTGGTAAGTCTTTTCAATCATAGTTTTTGCATCATTAAACACAAAGTCTATATAATTTTGTTTTTGAAATTCAGGACGATGCGCCCACTCTTCAATTGCTTGCATCAACCACGCATCAGATGGCAATGCAGTGAACAAATCTGCATATATTTTTGGTCTTTCATCAACTATCCAATCTAACGCAAGCCTACTTTTTTCCAACACTTCTGCTTTAAGTTTCTCATCTTCATCAAAATAATTTGCAAATAATGCCAACCCTAGCAATGCTTCACCTGGATAGTAGAAAGAAAATGTTTCACGGCGCTCATTATCAGACATATTAACCAATGGCTTTCCGTTTTGAAAACTTGGGTGAATATAATAACCTAACATTTCACCACTTTGATGAATTCTTGATAATAAATGCCTTGTATATTTTTTGATATATTCATCAAAAGACTTGTCGTTTGATTCTATACGGTATCTCATCATTGCAACAAGAATCATACCTGTTCCGCCAAGTTTTGCCTTTTGATTATAATAAACATAAGCTGCGGATTTTCCTGCTACTGTATGCTCTTTTGTAATTGTTATAATAAAATCTAAGGCCTTCTTAGCTGATTGAAGATATTTATCATCTTTTGTTAATTGATACGCTCGAATAAGGGTAACAATTCCTCCACAATGACGCAAATCATTGTAATATAAGTCATCTTCCGTACGATTTGGATGTTCGTGATCGACATAGTTATCTTCTTTTGCATCGTAATAATACAAATACTGCCCATTATCTTTTTGATACTTTACAATCCAATCTGCACCAGTTAAAGCTTGATTTTTGATAGCTTCAGGAGAATATTCCCATAGGATATTTCCCCTATAAAGTGGTAATACGTTATCTTTATAAGTGATAAACGTTCTACTTTTAATAATAAAACACTTGTACTCAGAATCTTTTAATATAGAAATTCTCTCAGAAATCTTGTTGGTAAGATTTTTAATAGGAGTTTTTCTCAAAACAGTGTTTAATGCCGATTTCAAATCAATCTGGCTATTTGACCAAGCCTCACTAGGGGTATACAAATACGTTTTCCCTGCAAAAACCAATTTCAAACCAGTAACACCAGGTTCAAAACGTTCTGGAACAAACGTTGCATATTTTATCTTTTCAATAGTGGTTGGGATTTGTTCGGTAATATATTCCAACATTATTCTGCATTTTTCAGAATTTGAAATCTCAAAATTCTGATATAATTTGCTATTTTTAATCTGAGCAATATCACGATTTATTGTTTCTTCTAGAGTTTGCCTACAAGAACCCCATCTTAGAGGTTTTTGCCCCGCTTGAAACAATGTAATATACACAAAAGTCAAATTACTATCGTAATCAATTATTCCATCAAAATCTAAATCAGATAAACTAACAGTTTCTCCAGAAATAAATGAATTACGAATTCTTTGTAATAAAACATTTATTACTGAAAAATCTTTTGAAAAAAACTCTCTATCTACTAAATTTTGCTGAGAATAATCCATACTTTGTCCTTTTGAATTTATTTTAACATTATAAACGGAATTTACCCCCCTCTTTTTAGTTGATTTAAATATTAAAAAACGTTACGATTTTGCCTCAAGCCCAACAATGTGATACTTTGTAGGAGAAAGGATAGGTTATGAAAAATATAGTAATTTACACAGATAAAAATTCGTCTGCATTAGCAGATGTATTATCTTCAATCGAAGACGTAAATGTTAGATTAGAAAACGCTGCAAACTTAAAGGATTATGAAGCATTAAACCCAGGCGTTATGATTATCGAAAGCGTACCAGACATTAAAGATGTTTTAATGGTAACAAAATTCAAATTCCCAATTCTATTTATTGGCGAAACTTTCAAAGGCACAACAGTTCGTGCTGTAGCTTTTGATTACATCAAAACACCTGTTGATAATCAAGAATTAGTAATCCGCGTTAAAAATATGCTAAAAATCAGAGAGTTGAGAGATAAACTAAGAACTCTTTCAACTACTGATGAATTAACAGGATTACACAACAGAAAATACTTACTTGAACGTATGGAACAAGAAATTTCTCGTGCAAAACGTTACGGAAACGCTCTTTCTGTATTGTTATTTGACTTAGATTTCTTCAAAGTTGTAAATGATATTTACGGCTATGAATGGGGAGATGTTTTATTACGTTCAATTGCTGATAAATTAAAACAACTTATCAGAAAAGAAGATATTTTAACTCGCTACGGCGATGAAGAATTCATCGTAGTTCTTCCAAACACATCTGAAGATAACGCATTTTTATTCGCAGAAAGATTCCGTAAAGACATTGAAAAAATGGAATTCATTCCAGCAGGTGAAGAAGAACGCCACCCTATCACAATTTCAGGTGGTATTGCAACATTCCCTTGCATTCCTGATGCTGAAGAAGATGCAAACACAATCATCAGATACGCAGAACACGCATTATATAATGCTAAAAAACGTGGCAAAAACAAAATCGTTCAATTCTCTCAACTTAATTTGGGCGAATAGGACTTAACACAGATCCTTTCTGAACACTTACATAGTGTAAATCTGGTTAATAGGCGGTAAATCACACTACCGCCTTTTGTTTTACAAAAAAAGGAGGCTTCTACAACCTCCTTTTAATATTATACTTGTTTCAATATTCCAGAATTTTTTGTAATGGATGAAATATTCGCACCCATAGCTATTTTTTGCTCAATGGAAAGTTGTTTTAAAACTTTCTTTTCATTTGGAGTAATCATTGAAACTTGTTTTAATTCATTTTGTTTTTTGGCTTTTTGGAATTTATTTTTCAAAAATGGTTTGAACACTTTTTGATCATTCTTAGCATCTTGAGCATCACGACCTAAAGACCATCTAAAACCGCCACTTAGTGCAATACCGTTTCTTCCACCGTTTTGAATCATTGCCTGACCATAAGCCATAAAGTGATCTTTGATACGTTTTTGAACACCAACTCCATATTGTACATAAGGCTTCATACTCATACTAGGTAGTTTAACAGAATTAGCAGTAACTCTTGAATCATCAAGAATATTCCAAACCATACTTACCCCAACATAAGGTTGCCATCCGTTTTTAGTATTAGCGATAAATTTAACCCCAGGAGCAAGTTGAATTGCATGTAATGGATCACTTTCAATTCTAGCACCTGCAGCGTTTGTATAATCAAAAGTATTTACAAATGTGTATGATAATAACATTGATGGCTGAATAATAAATTTACCTTCTTTAAACTCAAAGTTATAACCAGCTTTGTTACCAACACCAGCCATTAACATTGCAAAGTTTTCGTGACCATACATATTTGTATTGCTTGCAACAGATGCACCTGTAGAAAGAGTAGTTGCGTTAAAGAAATTACCTTTATACAAGGTCATTGTTCCACCAATTAATCCACCGTTTTGGTATGAATCAACTCCACTATAGCGTTGAGAAGCACCGTTATAACCAATATAACCAGTAAATACCGCATCCCAACCTTTGCCAATATATTTCATCTCGCTATCGAAACCAATCAATGTACCGTAAGAAATATTAGAAACTTTCGGACCATTATCAAGATCGATATTTTCAAATGATGCATAAGGTTTTACCCATACACTACCATTGTCATTTTTAGTAAACAATGGAGAGAATGTACCAACATCAGTAGCATCACCAGTCGGAGATAGTGCATACTTATTTGCATTACGTTTTGCTATACGTTCCAAATATGGAATATGCATAAAGTTATCTGAGTGTTGGAAAGCGTAGTTAAATGTTTGTCCAACAGTACTCATTGCACCAGCTGCCGCTGCAACAGATGAACCTAATACCGCAGGGTTATAAGCATCGGAAGGATTACCAGTAGGGATAGAACCACCACCAGGAGTAATCACAGGGATTTTATCACCTCTTGTGAATACATAATAACCGCCTTCGCCTTGACCATAATCATTTGTATTATCATATACAGCATTATATTTATAAATTGGAGTATAGAATGTAGTTTGCTCAGGATGTGGCAATTCACCAAACTCACTTACTACATTATTCATCAAGCCTTTTTCTGCAAAATAAATTGCAGCAGTATCTTGACCTTCTTTCATATCAGAAATCATATTAAATCCACTAACAATAAGATTTCCACCATGAGGGCCATCTATGACATTACCACTTTCATCCCAGTTATATTCACCATAACCCTCTTGTACCTCGAATCTATCCATTACCTCATTTTCAAGGTCAACATCACCGAAGAATTTTGTATCTGCACCAACAGTTAATGAGTACGGATTAGATACTCCTACTTGGTTGTTAATCATCGATAATGTACCAGAATCAAGTGTTAAATAATGATCATCAAGAACGTTATCTCTTAAACCAAGATGTAGAGTTGTATTATATAGATTTACTTCAGTTCTGCCGCCATAAATTCTATCAAGTTCTGACATTTCGCCATCTGAAGAATTTCTTAAAGAATATTCACCAGCTCTTGTTTTTATATCATTATTTAGTGTAATTTTACCTGTTCCATCACCTGCAAATGTAATTTTCGGATCTGTACCTGAAATAATATCATCTATTACAAATTCACCATTACGAGCAGTATAGAATGTTAAATCTGTATAATCAGCATAAATTGCTTCAGCTCTTTTACCTGCAGAATCCTCTACATAGTTTCCACTAATAATAGACTTATAACCATCTGCAGCGCCTAATATCAAACTTCTATTAGAATAAATAGCACCACCTTCAGCTAAGCTATCTTCACCTTCAGCTTTTGCATAGTTATTGGTAAATGATGCATTATAAATAATTGGATCAACCATAGAAGTATAAGTTGATGGAGTATCATTCAATAAAGAACCAGCCATTTGTGAACGCCCATTATAAATAGCACCACCTTGAGCAGTTGTCCAAGCATCAGTAGCAGAACTTTTTGCATAAGCATAGTTTCCATCAAAAGTACCCGAAATTGTAGGGATACTTCCACCTGTAGCACCATCCGTTAAAAATAACGCACCACCATAAGCGCCTGAGCCTTGAACATAGTTACCAACAAAATTACCATTTATATTTTTATATTTTGAACTTTCAATAGCAATTGCACCACCCATTGCATTACCATACTCAGAATCAGATAACGCATAGTTCCCAGAGAAATTAGCGTTAATATTACCAATAGTAGCAGAGTTATCGTTGTAAATAGCTCCACCTTCTGCCCAAGAATCATAATCTATTGCTGCGTTGTTTTTAAATTCACCTGAAATATCACCTATTGATTCTTCGTTATAAATTGCACCACCTAATGTATGGTATGCACCTTCAGCTTTGTTGCCTTCAAATATTGAATTTTCAATAGCACCAATTTCTGAATAATAACCATTATAAATAGCACCACCTGCTGCGTATTCACTTAGTGATAGAGCTAAATTATCTTTGAATACAGTATTTTTTATTTCATTGATAGAACTTTCAACATTATATAATGCACCACCGTAGGCATTTTTAGGCTCATAAGCTTGATATAAAGCTGTCGGAGCTTCATATCTTAAAGATTGAGCTATATTACCTTCAAAAACGGAGTTTCCAATTGTAGAAATTATTGCTCTATCATTCGCAATGGCTCCACCAACTGCAGTTCTATTATATGCAGTTGCTTCATTGTTTTTGAATGTAGAATTCATTATACCTTTGTCATAAAGCATAGTGTAATAAGATGGATCAGGACCAGCATCATCGTATGTTGAAATACTACTATCTGCCAGATACTTCTGTTCTCCACCTATAACACCACGCTCATTACATATTGCACCACCTGCTGCATTTACATAAGGATTCTCAAAACCAGCCTTATTACCTTCAAATAAAGCGTTATTGATATTTCCGATAGTTCCAGCATTTGCAATTGCACCACCAGCATTATAATTAGAATATGAAATTGCTTTATTATCCTTAAATTCTACAGCAAATTGACCTTCTTCAGCTTCTCCACCAATTTCACCGATAATAGCATTATCACCATATTCATTACTGATAGCTCCACCAGCGGCTGATGAATATTCTGAAAACGCAACATTGTTTTCAAACTTTCCTTTGATTCCAGAAATAAAGCCGTCCATATTTGCTATAGCACCACCCTTAGCGATACTATCATACGAAATAGCAGCATTGTTAATAAATTCAGCATCAATTGCAGTATTAAAATCTGCGATTTCATAATAATTATCTTGAGTAAATAATGAAGTTGGATGTTCTGTCAAAATTTGATTATTTGCTACTGCAGCATCATAATTTGCAACCAATTCTGTAAATTCATCATTTGACATATATTGTTGGGAAGATTGAGTAGCTCCAACTGTACCAATCTTATAACCCTCATCAAGAGCTTCCTGAAGCATCGTAAATGGAGTATCTTCAGGATTTCCACCTTGTGGAGCAACCATATAATATGTCTTTTCTTCACCAGTTTCAGCATTAATTGCAGTTAATTTATATACGTCAATATTTATAACTTGAGTTTCGTCATCATAACTATTAATAGAACCAATCATTCCATTAAGATTGGCAATAGCACCACCAACAGCATCATAAGTTGATTCTACAGTATTGCCCTTAAATGTACCTGTTATAGTTTCATTAATTTGACCAGCATTGGCAATAGCACCACCATAACCAACAGCTTCGATACCCTCAACTTTGTTTTCTATAAAATCACCATCGATTTTGTCCATAACATAAACATTTCCAATAGCACCGCCACCTAAAGTTGGAGTTAACATATAAGTTGTAGCTCCACCGTCAGTCAAAGCTAAGGATTCGGTTTGCATAGACGACTTATTTGTCACCTTATTACGGATAAATGTTGAATTTTCTATTGAACTAAATCTTTCTTGAACATACCCTTGATATGGTTCAACTTCATCAGATAGCATCTTCGGTTGAGGACCGTCAACATAAATTGCACCACCCAAAGCATCTCCATTCCAAGTATCGACAATGTTTTCTGTAAACATTGAGTCTTTAACTTCTAGAATACCACCATCAATATCAACAATAGCGCCACCATCATAATCCGCACCATTTTGGGTAAATGTTGAATTTTCAACTTTTAAATAACCATTATTATAGATGGCACCACCACTATGCGAATAATTTTGAATAAAATCACCTTCAAGAGAGTCTACAACTCCACTATTAAGAATAGCACCACCTGACTGTTCTGCATAGTTGCCAATATAATCACCTTTTATTGAACCAACTTCGGCATTATTATAAACTGCACCACCATAAATTGCTTCATTTTCAACAAAATCACCTTTTATTTCATCAATAGTAGAATCCCAAGAACTGTACAGTGCACCACCATTTGCATATCTTGCACTTGATGAATTTCCCAAAAAGTGCCCATTAATTTTACCAACATCACCATCTATAGATAATGCACCACCATTTTCTGTAGAAGTATTGTCAAAATATGATTTTTCAATCAAATCAGCTGAAGTGTATGCCTCATGAGTTGTTTGACCTTCTCGTATTTCATCTAAAATAAGCTCTGGATTTATTCCAGATTCATAATAAACAGGAGTAATCGCACCTGTTTCACTATCATACTCATATTTTGTAATGTAATTACCTTCAAGAGTGGTTGTGTCAAAATTGTCACCACGACCAACTTCTGTCAATGTATAAAAAGATTCATTTCCTAAAGTAGGAGTAGCTAAAGTGTCCGCAGCTTGAGCTTGGGTTGCACCTAACGCACATCCCGCTAATGCTGTTGCTGATAAAACTTTCGAAATCTTGTTAACCTTCCTTGCCATCACAAAATCCTCACAATTTCTCCAATATTTCAATTATATAAGTTCAAAACAAAGAAGTACTCAATCATTAGTACGATTTATGAGTCTTAAAATATTAACAAATATTAACAAAAATAACACATTTAGCAATCTTAGAAAATAAAAAAACTTTATATATATGTAGGTTAATTTTTAGTGTTATTTAAGGTAGGAAAATTATGGTAGCAGTCTCATCTATATTGTCAGGTGCAAAAAGAGTTATAAAAGTCCTTCCAGACTTAGTTTTAGGTAATGGTGCAGAAGTTGCGGGTCAAGCAATTAAAACTACAATCAAAAATAAAGGCTCCATTTTTGAAGCTGCAAAAGCAGGTGTTAAAGCAACTGAAGGTTTATCAGTTGCTGCGAATGGTGCAAAAATCGGTTTCTTTACAAGAATCACAAGCAACTTAGGATTACTAAAATCAATGCCAGTTGAAGCATTTAAGGCTGCAAAAGTTGCAGGAAAAGGTGTTTTTGGACAAGCTTGGGCTGGAACCAAAGGCTTTTTCAAAGGCTTAGGTAAAAATATGCCATTTATTGCAGCAGCAATGGAATTAGCATTCCAATTACCAAATTTCATTACCGCAACTAAAGAAAAAGGTATCGGTCAAGGTATTAAAGAATTAGGTAAAGCTGCAGGAAGATTAAGTATTGGCGGTATTTGTGCAGCAATTGGCTCAGCATTCTGTCCTCCAATTGGTACAATGGTTGGTTGGGTTGTCGGTGATTGGATCGGTAGCAAAATCGTAGGAAAATCATATACCGAAAAGAAAGCTGAAGCTGAATATGAAGCTCAATTAGCTGCAGAACAAGCCGCTCTACAAGCTCAACAAGCTGGATACCAAGTATACACAGACCCTCAAACTGGTGAACAATTCGTATACCAACCAACTGAAGCAGTTCAACCAAGCTTCCAAGGTGGTGACCCATACCCTAATTCAAATGGCGCAACTAACCCATTTGATGCAGTATTAAGTAACAACCCAATGACAAATCCATTCTCTAATGGCTCAGCATATTCAAACGATGTATTTGCTCAAAATATCGACTTCAATAAACTTGCACAAGAAATGATGAACAATATGTATGCCCCTCAACAACAAATGCAACAACAAATGCAACCTCAAACTCAACCACAAATTTCAACTCTAATCCCTTAAATAATAATAAATACCCCCTAATTAACAGGACTTTTGCCAAAGTCCTGTTTTAATATTTGTTAACAATTAATCAATTTCACAAAACAAAAAAACTTTATAATAATACGGGGAAAATATAGAAAATTAATAGGGGAAAACATGAGCATCTTAAGTTCTGCAATTAAAAGCGGTGTTGGATATGGACTCAGTATTTTAAAGGTTACACCTGAATTTTTACTCGGTGATCCCTCCGAAATTATCG
>JAFUPZ010000143.1 GCA_017472545.1 bacterium
AAAAAAAGACCTCTGTTAGAGGTCAAGGTTGGTTATTTTTGGTTATGTTATAGTATTATGTCAGTTTATGAATACTGTATAGGTTAAATATATTTAAGGTTAATGTTTTTTCAAGGGGTTAATTGTTTATTTCTTACACTTGCTTAAATTACCCTCAAGATTAAAAATTGCTTTTTTTGTTTTTAAGATTTACAAAACTTTACACAAAAGGGCGAAAATTGCGCTATGATAGAGTTATGTGGTTAAAGATTAAAAAATTTGTATTATCAAAAATTTTAAAAAAGCACTATTATCGCACAGGAAAATGCAAAGGTTGCGGTCAATGTTGTACACATATTTATGTAAAACATTTCAAACACGTTTTGCAAGATGAAAAGGAATTTGATAAATTACAATATCTCCACAAATTTTACGCTGATCTGAAAATTATCGGCAAAGATGAACTTGGATTAATTTTTGAATGTAAAAATCTAGACCCTGAAACTAGACGATGCAAAATACATTTTTGGCGACCTGGAATTTGCAGAAGATACCCTCAAGAAGAACTTTTTGCAATGGGAGGAACCCTATCTGAAGATTGCGGATACAAAATGGAACCGATAATCCCCTTTAAAGATGTCCTAAAAAGCGTTGAGAAAAAACAAGATAAGAAAATTATCCGAAAGTGGTTTTAAAAATTAAACTTTCTTCCAATGAAAATAAAAATAAAACCTTTTAAATTAGTCATGTAGACATATTTAAAAGGAATAAAATAATGAAAAAAATTATAATTTTAAGCGTATTTGTATTATCTTTTAGTACATTATCTGCCCACAGTGCATGCCAGATAGAAAAATTAGAAGCCTGCAAGGCTGATATTGGAAGTGCAATAAACAGCTCTCTACAAGATAAAATTATGCCGAATAATTTAGAAAGAATTAAACAACCACACAATAGTTTTGAAAACAGAACACAACTTGGACAACCACAAATCCCTGAAAACATTAATATGGAACCAATCCAAGAAGAAAACACTCAACCCTATAATGCAAACTGCCAATTTGGAAATTGTATGAATAGACAAAATGCTGGTGAAAACTCAAATAACAGATAAAAAGGAGGCGGCAGCCGAATGGCTGCCGCCTGTTAATATCAATCTTGAAAAATTATCTTTCACAAATTGTTCTTGCAACATAAACACCTGAAGCAGATGCTTGTAACAAGCCTCTTGTAACACCAGCGCCATCACCAATTGTGAATAAGTTTTTAACACCTTCTGTTTCAAGTTCATCAGTAAGTTTAACTCTTGCAGAGTAGAACTTAACCTCAATACCGTAAAGAAGTGTATATCTTGATGCTGTACCAGGTGCGATTTTATCAAGAGCTTGAATCATCTCGATAATACTTGTCATTTGTCTATGAGGAATTACAAGGCTTAAATCACCTGGAGTTGCACAAGTAAGAGTTGGTGTAATAATACTATTTTTAATTCTATCAGGAGTAGATCTACGTCCATCTAACAAATCACCAAATCTTTGAACAAGAATTCCGCCACCCAACATATTAGCTAACCTTGCAACGTGTTGACCATATTGGATTGGTTCTTTGAATGGCTCTGTGAATTTTTCACTTACCAATAGTGCGAAGTTAGTATTTGGAGTTTTGAAGTTTGCATAACTGTGTCCATTAACAGTAGCAATACCGTTATAATTTTCTTGTACAACTTCACCATTTGGGTTCATACAGAAAGTTCTAACTTCATCACCAAATGTTGGAGAGTGGTAAATCAATTTTGATTCATACAATTTTGAAGTTAATGGTTCAAATACAGGAGCAGGAAGTTCAACACGAACCCCAATATCTACCGCATTATTAACCATACCAATTTTATGCTTTGCAAATTCTTGGGTTAACCAATCAGCACCTTCTCTACCTGGTGCAATAATTGTATATTCTGCTGAGATAACTTCACCATTATCAAGTTTAATACCTTTAACTTGTTCACATTCAACAATCAAAGATTCAGCAGAAACATTATTCAAGATAGTAATTCTTTCATCTAGATAGTCTTGCATATTTTTCAAAACTTCTAAACTTCTTTCTGTTCCCAAGTGTCTAACAGGAGAATGAACTAATTTTAATTCTGCCAACACTGCTTGCTTTTCGATTTCTTCGAAAACCTTCATATCAGTACCGAAAACTTCATCAGTTGCACCGTATTTTAAATACAATTCATCAGCATAACCAATCAATTCTTCAGTTTGTTTTCTTGACATATAATCAACAAGGTGACCGCCTACATCAGGAGTTAGAGTAAGTTTTCCATCAGAAAACGCACCTGCACCACCCCATCCGCATAACAAACCGCAACGACGGCAGTTAACACATTTTGGTGAACCTTCTCTTAAAGGACATTTTCTTTTTTCAATTCGTTGTCCTTTTTCTATTAAAACAACCTTCCATTCAGGTTTTAAATTCATAATTTCTAATGCGGCAAAAATCCCAGCTGGACCTGCACCGATTATCGCAACGTTGTACATCATTTTTCATCTCCGTATTTTGTCAACCGTTAAAGTATAACTTGAAAAAATTTTATTTTAAAGGCTTTGTAAAGATATTTGTAAAAATAGTTAATTAATGCGAAAAAATACTGCATTTTTTACAGGATTGGTATATATTTAAAGTGATATAATATATGTTGATAGGGAGAGTAATATTATGTCTAGTTCTTATGATAGATACAAAAAGCAAAGAGCAACAAAAAAGACACGAAAAGAACGTCGTACTGAGAGTAATTTCATCACAAGATTCTTTGCAAATTTAAAAATGTTTGTATTAATAACATCAGCATTGATGTTAGCAGGATTTGTGGCATTAAATCTTTATTTGTCATCACTACCACCAATTGAAAATTTGGAAGACTATAAACCGAATATTGTCACTCAATTCTATTCAGCTGACGGCGAAGTAATAAAGACTTTTACAGCATATTCATATGATAGAGTTGATCTAAAAGATGTTCCAGAAGAACTAAAAAAAGCTCTAATTGCAACAGAAGATAAAAACTTCTACAGACATAACGGTTACGACGTTGTTGGGATTATCAGATCATCAATTCAAAACGTTATTGCAAGACAAGCTGTTCAAGGTGCAAGTACTTTAACTCAACAACTTGCAAGAATATTATTCTTATCAAATGAAAGAACTTTAGCAAGAAAAATCAAAGAACTAGAAGTGGCAGCAAGAATTGAAAAAACAATTTCAAAAGACCAAATTCTTGAAATGTATTTGAACAATGTTTACTTAGGTTCAGGTGCATACGGCGTTTCCGCTGCTTCAAAAATTTATTTCAACAAAAAACTAAACCAATTAACACTCCCTGAACTTGCTCTAATTGCAGGTTTACCACAAGCGCCTTCTGTATATAACCCATACAATAGCAAAAAACTTGCAATTAGAAGACGTAACCAAGTATTAAAAAGAATGCTTACAATGCGCTATATTACAAAAGAAGAATATAAAAAAGCCATTGAAGCTGATGTTGTATTAAGTTCCGTACCTCAAATTTATACAACAAATAAAGCTCCATACTTTAGCGATTATGTTGTTAAAGAGATGGAAAAATTAGGATTCACTGAAACAGACATTATTCACGGTGGATATAAAGTTATAACAACACTAGATTCAAAAGCGCAAGAAACTGCAAACGAGTCAATTCTAAAAAATATGAAAGCTTGGGGATTAACAAACAAATCTCACCAAGCCGCAGTATTTTCATTCAGTCCAATTGATGGAAAAATTCTAGTATACGCAGGTGGGAAAAATTACGGAGAAACACAATACGACCGTGTAACCCAAGCAATCAGACCTCCAGGATCAGCATTCAAACCAATTGTATATGCCGCAGCTATGGAAAAAGGAATTTCTCCAAATGACTTAATTGATGATAGCCCAGTAACAATCGGAAACTGGTCCCCTCACAATTATAGCCACAAATATAGAGGAAAAATCCCTGTATACAAAGCCTTAATGGTATCTTCAAACGTTTGTGCAGCAAGACTTATTCAAGAAGTCGGAATTCGTCCTGTAAAACAACTTGCAACCCTTCTTGGAATAACTACACCACTAGAATATGACTACACAATTTCTCTAGGCTCAAACGGTGTAAAACTGTTTGAATTTGTAAGGGCTTATGGTGCATTTGCAAACGGTGGATATGTTGTTCAACCTTACGCAATTGAAAAAATTGAAGATTCACGAGGAAGAGTTTTATATAGAGCAGGAAAAACAAAATCTACACATCAACTTAGCCTAAAAACCGCAGCAGAAATGACTGCAATGATGAAAACCGTAATTATTTCAGGTACAGGTACAGGTGCAAATATCGGAAAACCTGCAGCAGGCAAAACTGGTACAACTGATGATTGCCGTGACGCATACTTTGTAGGTTACACTCCAGACATTGTAACAGGTGTTTGGGTTGGAGATGACAACAACAAACAAGTTAACGGACTTTACGGTGGTACTATTCCAGCAAGAATCTGGAAAGAAGTTATGACTGTTGCAACAAGAGATCTTGGCTCAAAAGATTTTGATTACCCTCCAATCAATTTGGAAAACTACAACAAAGACGGTAAAGATGAAGTTCGAATTATCGGAGATGATGAAAACCCTGCAAATGAAGGTAAAGAAGTTGTCGTACCGAATTCTGATGCTGAAACTAAAGCACTTATTGAAAACATCGTAAAGAACGCAGAAGAAGCTAAAAAAGAAAAACAAGAATCAAAACAACAAGCTGAAAAGAAAGTTCAACC
>JAFUPZ010000144.1 GCA_017472545.1 bacterium
AGATTTGCATTCATAACTGTTGTAATTGGGATACTTGAACCAGAAGAGGATGCTGCACGTCTTTGAGCTTCCATATCAGAAAATTTTCTGTATGCAGCACGAACATCATGGTCATACTGTTCCATAGCAGTTTTAGCATCATCCAAGCGTTGAATAGTCTTAACTTGAACTTCTTTTAATTCATCCATTTCCTTTTTCAAGTTTTCAACTTCAAGCTCTTTTAAAGATTTTGTATCACCAAAATTAGCTTTAGCTGTTTCTGCATTTTCTACAAACGCTTTAGCATCTTCAACTTCTTTTCTCAAGTTTCTTAAATCATTTTCTTTAGGCAAAGAAGTTTTTAACAATTCATTATCTTTATCCTTTAACGCATCCAAGTTACGAGAAACATCATTACGTTCTTGGATATATTTATCCGCAGTTGAACTTAGTCCAGAAATATCTGCAAGTTTTTTAGATAATTCTTCTTTTTTATCTTTCAATTGAGTTTCTAAGATGCCGATTTTGTCGTGAGCAAGCTTAATATTTAAACGTTCATCTTCGATTTTCTTTTTGTAAGACTCAATACCATTTTTTGCATTTTCTATTGATTGTAAGCCCTTTTGTATTTGTGTATCAGAATAATCAATCGCATTTTTCTTAGTCTGAATACGAGCAGATAAATCACTCTGAGCATCTTTTAATTTATTACGCTCTTCTTCTCCTTGCTCTTTTAATTTTTCATCTAATTCTTTATATTTTTCATTTACAAGTCTAATTTTTTCATCTAAATCTTTTTTGTTCGCTTGTTCTTCTTTCAACTTCTTATTAGATTGAAGAATATTTTCATGAGCCAATTCTAAATTACGTCTTAAATCGAAGAATTTTACAGTTCCAACTTGAGCTTCTAAACCTGACTTTTCTTCTTGTAATTTTTTGTATTTTAATGCAACTTCGCGTTCAGCCTTTAATTGTTCTAAAGTTTTTTCAACCTCAGAAAGAATCAAAAGGGCAGCTTCAACACGCTGTTCAACAGTTTTTAATTCTCCTGTTGCTTGATCGATTCTTCTATCAAAATCAGCCACACCAGCAATTTCGTCAATAATTCCACGACGAACTTTTGATGAACACATTACAATTGAGTTAACGTCGCCTTGCATCATTACGTTGTAACTATTTGGGGTAATATTATACTTTTCTAAAATAGTTCTAATATTTGTAAGGGTATCTATCTTATCATTTAGGTAATATGTACTTGCAAAACCTTGATTGGTTTTCTTAATTCTACGAGCAACAGAAAGTTCTTTATCCCCTTCTACATCACCAAATACAACCTTTACCATCGCTTCATTTTTATTATTAAAAGTTGTAATAAAATCAGATAAATTTTCAATACGCAAAGCACTACCTGTTCTAAGCCCAAGCGCAAACATAACACTATCAATAATGTTACTTTTACCTGATCCATTAGGACCTGAAACAGTAGTAAAACCTTTTAATAAAGGTATTTCAGCTTTATTGGCAAATGATTTAAAATTATCAATTTCTAGTTGTTTTATGTACATAATTCTACCCAAGTGTAATGTATTATACCATTATGCCAGATAAAACTACGTCATGTCAAAAGTATTTAAGATTATTTACAATTGGGGTAAATTTTACACTAGAAAAAGATTAATTTGATTCAAGTTCTTGATATTGCTTAGCAAATTGAGGGTTTACAGCAAGCCATTTGAATGTTTGAGATTCAATTTCAGGAATATCAATAACAAAAGTTCCACCATAACGACCTCTTGAGAATACCAAATAACCTTCTTTTGCCAAGTTATGAAAGGCTTTTCTAATAGTATTTGGACTTAAATCAAAAGACTTTGAAAGCTCCATAATAGATGGTAATTTATCTCCAATTTCGTATTCTTGAGCAATCATACGTTTAATTTGATTTTGCGTTTTTTCATAATGATAAAACGCCGTATCTCTTGCAGGTGCAAAAATTGAAGTTTCTGGTTTTAATGTTGAAATTTCACCATTTGGCATTTTTATTACAGAAGTTCCATAACGACCTCTACGAGCCAATAAAATACCTCTATCAATTAAAACTTTTAAAGCATCATGAACAGTTTTCAAACTTGCTTTCAATGATTTTGATAAAGCTTCGTGTGCAGGCATTTTGTCACCAATTTTCAAATTATTGTTAATATAATCTTCTAAATCTTTTACAACCATATCGACAAGAGTTTCTGAAGATTGAGAAACAACACCTGTTTTTACACTAAAATCAAGCGATAATACAGACCAACCACAATCTCTAGCATTTTTAAATCTGTGGCAAACAATATTTTGAGTAGCCAAAGTTTCCAATGCTAATCTTGTTGTATTAACAGAAAAACCGATTATTGTTGATACAGTTTTTGAAGATGGAAGTTGAGAACCAACTTTGAAACCATCTGTTTGAATATAGCGTTTGATTGCCTCTACAGCCAAATCACGTTTTGAAGTTAGTTTTCTTACTGTTGAGTCAGC
This sequence comes from bacterium, assembly GCA_017472545.1. Lineage (GTDB taxonomy): Bacteria > Cyanobacteriota > Vampirovibrionia > Gastranaerophilales > Gastranaerophilaceae > Zag111. The sequence continues at coordinate 2,503 of JAFUPZ010000144.1, forward strand.
TGACTTGTAATCTTTAACCATTGTTCCAATACATTGTTTAGATTCAACAAAACCTAAATCTTCTAAATATCTAAACGCATTTTGCATTGTACCAACACTTACCCCAAGTAGGTACGCAAATTCAGATTTTGACGGAATTATATTGTTAACTTGAATTTTTCCAGAAGCTAAATCTGATTTTATCCATTCAGAAAGCCATTTACCAATAACAATTGATTTAGACTCATCACAATTTTTTAAATCTGGAAGCTCTAAAGTAATATCCGAAATCTTGATTTTTGATAAATCTGATTTTTTAGGAAACATATAATTTTCGTTTGAATTCATAATATTTCTACCTACTTTCATTTTTAATAATATACTATGTGTAAAAAAACATCAAGAATAATTTTGCTAGTATTTTAACTTTTATTACAAATCATATATTGACGAAACTGCCAAATAGACCGATACTATAATTATGGGGAAACAAAAAGTAATAGCTTTGGTAGATTGTGATTCTTTTTTTGTATCTTGCGAACAAAAAAGAAATCCTGAACTAAAAGGAAAGCCTGTTTGCGTATTATCAAACAATGATGGGTGTGTGATTTCACGTTCAAAAGAGGCTAAAAAAATGGGGGTTCGAATGGGCGAACCTTATTTTATGTGCAAAAAAGAACACCCAAAAGCCATCTATATAACTGCTGATCACGAATATTACTCATTTGTCTCACACCAAGTAATGTCCATTTTAAAAGATTTTAGTCCCCTTGTTCAAATATACTCTGTTGACGAAGCTTTTGTAGATTTAACAGGACTCACAAAACTCTACAAACGAAATTACAAAAATCTGGCAATTTACTTAAGACAAAAAGTTTTAGATGAAGCTGATATTCCGGTATCTATTGGTGTAAGTTCAACAAAAACTTTATCAAAATTAGCCTCTGACAAATCAAAACATATGCAAGAAGGGGTATATTTAATTGGCAGAAGAAAGATAGAAAAAGAACTAAAAGACACACGCATTGAAGAAATCTGGGGAATAGGAAGACGTCTTAGTGTTGGGTTGAAAAAGCACGGAATAATCAATGCTCTTGAGCTTGTTAGAAAAGATGACAAATGGCTAGATAAAGAAATCGGCATTCACGGAATAGAGATGAAACATGAATTATTAGGTGAAATGGTTTCACCTGTAACTAATGCTGAAAAATTGCCAAAATCAATTCAAAACACAAAAGCTTTTGGAATTTTTACATCCGATTTTAACTATATAAAAAATGAATTAAATAAACATATCCATACCTCTTGTAGAAAATTACGTTCATATAACACAAAATGTATGCAAATTGGAGTGATGCTAAGAACTAAAGATTTCAGAGTTTTTTACACAAAAAAAGACCTGCTAACCCCTGTAGATTTTGAATTAGAAATCTCCAATATTGCAATAAAATTACTAGAAGAAATATATGATCCAAATATCTTATACAGAAGTACAGGAGTAACTCTAGAAAAAATCGGAGAACAAGGTTCTGAGCAACTTTCCCTATACTCCGATAATACTGACTTAGAAAAGAAAGCCAAACTTGCTCAATGTTTTGATAAACTTGAATCAAAATTTGGTAAAAACATAATAAAAACAGGCTTCTACTCAAAAAAACAAAAATAACATCTTTGATATATAATTTACACAAAGGGGTTCTCAGCTATGCAAATAACAAAAATTAATAATATTCGTTTTTCTGCAAATCAAAATGATACAAAGAAAACAGACTTTTTGTCACAATTTCACGAAAAAGCAAGAAATCAAGCTGATATGACAGATACAGTAGTTGTCCCTAGAACAATTTTCAAAGGGTACTTAGGCTTTATGGCTGGAACTACTTTAACCTCAATTGGTGCCTTACTAAAAAAGCATCCAAAAACATCTACAGCATTTAATATTGCTGGATTACTAACCTGCTTATACGGAACATATTCCTTTGTTAGACCTTTTATTATAAAAGATACAAAAGGAGTCGAAACAACAAAAAGCTAAACACAAAAAATGTTTAATGCAAACCTCTTGGTGAGAAAACATCAAAAACATAGTCATTGTTACTAGAGAACAATCTGTCATCGTGTCCTTTTATCTTAACTTCCATTTTATATTGAATAGCCTTATTATTTGAGCCAGTAAGCTTAATTCCTGAAGCTCCACGAGTTGGTGCAATCGTAGTAAACGCTTCTTCAAACGCTTGCAAGTAATCCATACAAAGCGGATATTTGTATTTATCAATAATTTGTTGTTTTGCGTTTGGATGGAAAGTTGACTCTACAAATTCATCTCCTTTGTCATTCAAACGAGTCAAAATTTTAGTTTCGGATCTTGCATAATCACCTTCAATTACGTGCTTTAACAAGAATTTATCAATAGGATCATTCGCCTTAAATATATCATTTAATACTAAAATTTTTGTTTTATCGCTTGCTGGCAATGTTGTATAATCATCAAATTTAAGCAAATACTCAATAGCTTTTTCCTTTGATGAAACACGTTCTATTACTTTTTTAAGCACTTCAGGTTCTTTTGCAAAAGACAGACTTTCTGGATAACTTTCAACTAATTCTGAATTTATAATAAACTGACCAGCTCTATCGACATCAACCGAGCCATCTGCTTTTTTTGCAAATTGCATTGCCTCTTTAAGTAGAGGACTATCAGCTTTATTTTCAAGATAGAAGTTATATGTATCCCAACGAGTAATACTTGCTTCAATTCTAGATTTATTTACAGGTCTTCCCATTGCAGAGTTTACCACATCACTAATCACATCAATTATATATTGAGCGCGTGCAGTTTCTTTCGGATCCAAAGAATTTGGTCTATGCTTCATACAAGAACTTGCCAATGCTGCCATATCATTTTCGTACAACATATCCATAGCAGTGTCAAATTCATCTTGTTTTGAAGTCAATTCAAATATTTTCTTTTGCTCTAATTTCTTCAATTCTGCTAACTTTTGACGCTCAATAGAGTTTAGTCTTTCAGTTCCTCTAGGTGATAAATGTTCTTTTATGATAACATCTTTCAATTCATCCAGACTGATTTCACCATCTTCGTAAGCATCCAACTTACGTAAAAATTGCCTCAACGTTGAAACATCTTCAGGTTCAAATTGGCAAGAATTGAAATCAATAATTTTAGCTAAAATAATATCATTTGAACCACATTTACCAGCTGATAGTTGTTCTAAACGTCTATTAAGTTCTTCAACACCAAAATTGTCGTAATCACGCTGAGCAGCCTTTATTTTTTCTCCAGAAGTAACAAATTGTCTAATTCGTTCAGAAGCCTTATCAATTTTATATTCAGTACCACTCAAGCTTCTGACAGGGATTTTAACCCCATATCCTTCATAAACAATTTCGTTCAATTTTTCAGAACCTAAATATTGACGTTTTAAAACATCTAACACAAACTCATCATAATTAACCCTCAACATTGCAATATCAGTTTGAGAGAATTTTGGTTCTTTAAATTTTCTTTGGATTGGAATAGATGAAAAAGCGTCCTTCATTTTAATTTCTGAATACTTTCGCAAAACAGCAGTGTGAATAGGTGCTGCTAATTTTTCATACGCAGACATAGTATCTACATTAAAATTGTCTGTCATTGATTTGCAAACTTTTAAAACAATTTCATCAGTTAACGCATAGCAACCATCTGGATCTTGAGCTTCAATAAACTCATCGAATTTTTCATAAAAATCTCGAGTCAAAGTATCAAGAACGCGTTTTGCAACGACTTCTTCCGGTCTTGGCGGAATTTTTATCTTTGGATAAGCTTTTGCTAAAGATTCCAAATCCTCAATATCAGCCAATCCTGAATAATAATCTTTGTATACTTTTAATAAATTAAAATCACCTTTTAAAACAGCAGATTTTAACCTATTCAAAAGTTGAAAATCCATCTTGTCTTCATCAATATTTTTCTTTGGTTTAGCAGGTTTAACTGGTTCTAAAGTTTTTTTCTTTAATTCAATAACTTCTCTGCGCAGAGATAAAAGCATCTCATTTCTTTTAGCCGCTGGAATTGAAAAATCAGAAGTAATTTCATCTAATCTATCCAAAATTTTCTGTTTTCGAAGTTCTAGATTTCTATACGCGTCTAACATTCTACGCATAGATTTCAAAAAATATTCTTCAGGATTAAAATTTGAAGAATCTAACTCTAAAATTTCACCAATTTGTTTTAATAATTTTTTAACCTCTGAATCAATATCCAATTTTTTAGGTTTTATATTATGTATACCTGTAAATGGTATTTTCGAAGTACTCACCAGCTCTTGAGCCTTCTCTACATTAGAAATTTCAGCGCTTTTAGATTGACTTAAAGCACTTTGATTATATAGCTTCACATGTAAAGGGGATGAATTTGGAATTTTCATAACTTTATCCTATATTGATAATAATACAAATTATGGGCAAAAATTGCTATTATTTAACATTAAATCAAGTAAATTGTTACAATCTAAATAGCAAATAAAATTTTTCACAAGGTTTATATAAAAACAATGCAAGTAGAAAGAATAAATACAAATAAATACAACCCCCAATTTCAAGCAGCTACAAAAGAGCAAATGAGACTATGGAAGTACTTGAATAAAATTCCAACGTATGTAAACGCAGCATACGATGGGTATACAGGAATGAAATTTCATCGATTTCCAACAAGTAGTGGCTGTAGAATTTCAGATTATCCTGACATTACAGAAAAACTACACCAATTTGAAGCTGAAATATTACAAGAATTAAAAGACGCAAGAGAAAAAAGATTCGGTTACGTAAAAGCATTATGGAAACTTTGTCAAAATTTGGGAACTGGTGACCCTTGGGATTCCAAATTCTTACCAAATTTTCCAGGTAGGAACAAACGAGGCCTCAAACAATATGCAGTTTATAACGGAGAAATCGTTTCTGGAAACGATGTTTCTAATATATTATTCGGACATCTTTGCAACTTCATGGGTATCCCTACAAAATTAGCTCAACTAATAGCAAAACTAGATGCTTCAGGAATACTAGAACCATTTTCAAAAGGTAGACTACCAAGCCTAAAGCTGCTACGATTTAGAGATACTGCGACAGATCAAAAAGCAATAGCAAAAGGTGTTAAAGAATTTGACATTCGCAATTACGATTTAAAATAAATATAAGGTAAGGATAATATGATAAATAATACTAATATAAATTTCACATCAAGACTTTATTACGGAGATATAAAAGGCAACAAAAAACGCTGGGGAAATATAGCTGAAAGCTTTAACGAAAACACTAAATATAATAGATACGAACAGCGCTTGAATAGTTGCTACGAATTTCATATCTATCACGATGAAAAAGATAGATTAACTATTCAAGCAACAAATGCTGCTGATAAATTTGTACCTAGAGAATGCGTATTATCATCTGAAGGGGAAAAGAACTTATTAAAATTGCCTGATTTTAAGATTGTAGAGAAATTAGAAAAATTACTAGATATAGTAATTTATCGTGATAAAACAATAAAAGAAAGAGATGCAATCTTAGATTATTACGAAGACAAATTCGACATAATAATTGAAGAAAGCGTAATTAATAAAATGAAAGCTGAAGTTCAAGACAAAGTTGATTCTAATATTCTTGCGCAAACTTATACTGACAACGTATTCAAAGATGCTGAATTCCACATGTAAAAGTTTATTTACAAACAAAAAATTTCAAGCAATTATAAAAATTCACCAGAGTTAACCGAAATATGAAAATTGCAAAAACAGCATCATTACCCCTAGACGCAATTCGTGGCACTTTTAAAGAGCGCCAAATTAAGATGAGTAAAATTGCCGAAGAAATATTTAACAAAATAATAGAAAAACCTGATGATTTATCTTTAGCTAGAATACAAGAGATCACCCAAGATACACTTACAAAAACAGCTGGAGATGGACGAAAAATAAACATTCAGATAAAGGACTACCTTTCACAAGGAGCGTGTGAAGGTAAAGAAGAATTTGTAGAAAACGACGGAATTATTGAAGGCTTTAAAATTCATGTTCCAACAGAGAAAGGTGCAATTAAACCTAGCCACTTATCAGTATTTATGCACGAGTTAGTGCATGCATTATACCAATTGACAAATCCTAAAGCTTTAGCCTTAGAAGGTTCAGCAAATATCACGACTAGACAATGCAATAGAGCAAAAAGCTTTTACGAAAACTCCCTATATTCATGCGAAATGTTTGAATGGTTTAATCCAATCAGTACAAAAATAAAACAAGAAATAGCGTTACGAGGGATTGATACAAAAGAAAAAATAAAAATACTACAAGACTGCAAACATAGTTTAATATCAGAATTTCTTGCGTACTGGGAAGGCGAAAAATTTAGTTGTAGAGGTGTTCAGCACGGTATTGAATCAATAAGAACACCAGACTACGATTGCATAATGTTTGAAGATAAGATTGAATACTTGGAAAAAGAAATCGCAAAACTAATCAAAAAAGTCCGAAAGGGTAAAGAATAAAAACAGGAACCTAGAATTAAACAGATAATAAATCTCAATCAGATACAACAAGTTTAGATCTTAAACTATCAATCTCTTCTCCGATATTTCGACAAGCCTGAGCTTCATATTTTGAATAAAAATAATCGGTTGAAAAAATTCTATCTCGCTTCAAGAAGCTTTCAAGAACTTTGATTCTACCTTCGGCATATTCTTTTTGAGAATATTGAGAATATTCGTTTCTTACAGATTGGGCATATTTCAAATATTTTTCTCTAGAACCACCTAATATAGCCAAATCCGAATCGGCAATAACTTTCTCTTCAATCGAAGCTGCGGCTGATAACGGTTTAGAATGGTCCGTTGCTTGAATATTTTTAATAACTTGCTCAAAAGAACTAGTATTAAGAATACTTTTAGCTTTTTCACAGCTCAATCGAATATCATCAGCCCCTTGAAAAGCATCGTGCATAAACGCCGAAAATTTTAATTCATCAATATTTTTTATCACATTTGGATTATGTAAATTAAAATCATCAATATGAGCAATTACGTTATGAATATGATACCAATTATGATAACTTCTATCAGATGGATTGTAAATTTTTGATATTTCATCAAAATCAATATTTAAGCCCATAGAAGTTTTTAACTTACCCCAAAGAGTTTTTAGATGCAAATATTTTGCAACAGGTTGAGGAACAAACTCATTAACATCCCCATTACATGCCAAAATACCTCTAACAGCACTTGATGATATTGCACTATATTCAGAATTAGAAGTTAAAAAAACAGTCCTAACATCTTTATTTAGTTTTTTATTAATTTCTGCAAGCTGCATTTCTGAATCAAAATCAGTAACAGTCCTTAACCCTCTAACTAAAACTGACACTTGATTCGCCCTTGCATAATCAACTGTTAACAAATCACTAGGAGCTACATCCACAGCAACATTATCCAATCTCAATTCAGAAACAGAATCCTTAATCAACTTTGCTCTAACGTCAACTGGTAAAAAACCTTTTTTAGCGGGATTTTTTGCAATAAGAACTACTAATCTGTCAAACATACTAGAAGCAGCCTGTATTACATCTAAATGACCTTTAGTTATTGGATCAAAACTACCTGCATAAAGCGCTTTTGCCCGACCTTTAAATTCTGGTTGTTGATACAAATAAGCGGAACGAGTATAACCGAAATTTTGAATAGGTAATATCATAAAACTCCTAAGACATAAAACTTTTACAATAAAAAAACACCCTCTAGGGGTGTTTTTAAAAATGGTGCCGCAACTCGGAATTGAACCAAGGACACAGGGATTTTCAGTCCCTTGCTCTACCAACTGAGCTATTGCGGCTAGTTGAGTAACCCATGCAGGTTACGTATTTAATAATACTTGCTAAAAGTTTTAAGTCAATAGCTTTGTTCAAGAATTAAAACTTCTAACAATCAAAACTTAGACTATGCTTGAGGTGCAAGGTACAAAGTAACGTTTCTACCTTCTAGCTGAGGTTTCTTTTCAACTTGGATTGGGTCATTTGCAAAATCAGCCATGAATCTTTCAGCTAACTCAAACGCAAGGTTTGAATGTTGCATTTCACGACCTCTAAGCATAACAACGATTTTAACTTTATTACCTTGAGAAATGAATTTTCTAACATTTTTCAAGCGAACTTCATAGTCATGAACGTCAATTTTATAACGAACTTTAACTTCTTTAACTTCAACAACGTGTTGCTTTTTCTTAGCTTCTTTAGCTTTTTTGGCCATATCGTATTTATACTTGCCATAATCTAAGATTTTAGCAACTGGAGGAGCTTGGTTAGGGCTAATAACTACTAAATCTAGACCTGCTTCATCTGCCATTTCAAGAGCTTTTGCAGTAGGAACAACACCATGATTGTTTCCATTTTCGTCAATTAATCTTACTTCTTTAGAACGAATTTTTTCGTTCATAATCACTTTGTCCTTGTCCTTAGCGGATCTAGTATTATCGATAGCTATTGTTTTATCTCCTATATTAAAGTTATACTACAGCTTGTATATTAACATGAAAAAGAAAAATATGCTATACCTTAACATTACGGTATTATTAAGTTTTGTAACATAGCTAAACCCCAACCATATCAAGCTTTTAAAAAAATACCCACAAATATCGAAATTTTAACTAAAGTTTTTCTAAAAATAAGCCGTTAATAAAATTGTTAAGATTAAGGATATTTACCCGGACAAATTAAATAAGGAGCATTACGTATGGACAGAACACAGGCTGAAGCAATGAATGCATCAATGGAAATTTCAAGAGTAGAGACAATGGAAGTCGACATCTCAAAACCCCTTCAAACATTATTTGATGAATGTTTAAACTTTATTTCAGTAAATGATTTTAATATGTAAGCAAGCCTGAAAAATCAACAAATTTAAAGAGTAAGATACAACAGTTATCTTACTCTTTTAGGTTTATTATACGGAAAGTTACAATTATCCTCTTGTGTATATACACAGAAAGAAAGTTATACTAGAATATTGCATAAGAGGGACAGACATGAAAAAAACAGTAGCCAAATTATTTAAACTATCCGTTATCGCATGTATGCTTAGTAGCCCAGCATTAGCAGACTTCAAGGAACATTTTGAACTTGGGCAAAGCTATATGATGCAGTACCAATACCCTAGTGCAATTAATGAATTCAAAAATGCACTCAGAATAAATTATTTGGACAATTCTGCAAGGATAGGCTTAATTAATGCTCACCTAGCAAGAGCTACTGAATATGTCACAAAAGATAAAAATTACGAAAAAGCAGCTGATGATTACAGAAGTGCGTTATTTTATTTAACCTACTATACATCAAATGAAGTTGCACAAAACTCGGCAACAACTATTGGAAAAGTTCAAAACAATTTAGACGCTTGTTTGAACGCAATTCGATTTGACTCTTCTCCAGAAAACAGATTTGCAACCGCAAAAAGATTAAGAGCAGAAGGGAACTTTTCAGCAGCAGCTTTCGAATTCATGCAAGCTTTAGGCAGTCAACAACTTCAAAAAGATAGCTTTGAACAAGTCGGAAGCATTATGAAACTATTGGGTAACGATCCAAAAGCTGCTGATTATTATAAAAAAGCTACACTTGTTGCGCCAAATAATTTGAGTGCAAGATTAGCTTACGCAAAGATTTTAGACAACTTAAATTCTTCAGACGAAGCTTTAAAAGAATATAGCTACGTATTAGGTAAAGCAAACGCAGAAAATAAAGATTTGCTAATCGCTTTAGAACGAGTGTTTAACAAAAAACTAACAGCTCAACCTAAAAATGCTAATATCCACGCAAATATGGGGGCAATACTTCAAAAACAAGGAAGATTAGATGAAGCTTTAACTTACTACAAGCAAGCTGAAGCAATCGACCCATCAAACATTAACACAAGAATTAACACAGGAACACTACACCAACAAAAAGGGGATTATCGTACAGCAATAAAAGCATACGAATCTGTATTAATTCTTTATCCTGATAACGTAAACGCAAACCTATACAGAGCTCAATGTTATGACAAACTAGGCGAAACAAAACTTGCTCAAGAAGGATTTAAAAAAGTTATGGCTCTTGACCCAAACAACGAATACTTAAAAATCCAAATGCTTAGCAATGCCAAAAAGACAATGGAACCAGAACAATTTGTTTCATATGTTAACTCTAATATGTCAACAATGAATCCTGCAGGGATAATTTACGATTATGCAATCGAGTTACACAAAAACGGAAAACTTGATAATGCAATCTATATGTACAATGAAGCTATCAAAGCTAATAGTAAAAACCCAGAAATTTATGTTAACTTAGCCCTTGCTCAAGCTCAAGGAAACAACTTTGACCAAGCCTTAAACACGCTTGAAATTGCAAAGACAAAATTCCCACAAAACTCAACAATTGCATCAACTTCAAAAAATATAGCTTCAATGAAAACTGATAACCAATTAGCAAAAGCTGCAGAAGCATACAATAATAAAGATTACCAAAACGCAATCAAATATTACGCGCAAATATTGCCCCCAACAGCAGGTACACTTGTAGGTATTGCATCATCATACCAAGAGTTGGGCGATAAAGATAAAGCTATTTTCTACTATGAAAAAGCTCTTAAATTAAAACCTATTGATTCAGATATTGCGTACTATATAGCGTGTTTGTATGGCGAAAAAGAAGATTACGAAAAAACAAAAGAATATTTACAAAAAGCAATAGCGTTCAACAAAAATAACACCAGAGCTATTGAATATCTTCAATCTATTGAAGAATCAGACAAATCAAAATTACTTACTGACGCAATTGCACTGTATGACGCAAATAATTACGACGAAAGTCTAGTAAAATTTAATGAATTGTTATCAAAAGACAATCAAAACTCTTATGCTCTGTATTATAGAGGTATGATTTACGATACAAAAGAGAAACGTAACGAAGCTATTGCAGATTTCAAAAAAGCCTACGATTTAAACAAAGAATTTTATATCTGTAATTATTTAATCGCTTCAGATTACGATGCTATGGGCAAATTCAAGGACGCATATACTTATTATCTTGCTTATGCTAATCTAGATGTACAAGATGATGAATACAAACAATACGCAAAAGCTCGCGCAGAAGAATTGAAAGAATATGCAAAATAAAGTTTCTCAATTGATACAGAGTAAAGTTTCACTTGCCCCAATGGCAGGTATTACTGACTATGTTTTGAGATCGCTTGTAAGAAAATATTCACCTGATGCGCTTTTAACAACAGAAATGATTAGTTCAGAGTTTCTTGCACAAAATGTAGAAACTGAAATTACAAAACTTGATGATAACCACCACCCCATTGTTTATCAAATCTGTGGACATAAACCGCACCTTATGAAATTTTCTGCTGAATACCTAACTCAATTTGCAGATATGCTTGATATAAATATGGGTTGCCCTGTAAACAAAGTTGTAAAAGGACAAGACGGCTCTGCGCTTATGAGAAATCCAAAACTTGCAGCAGAACTGGTTCAAGCGGTAAAAGAAGGTACGGACAAACCTGTAAGCGTCAAATTTCGACTTGGCTATACTCAAGAAGAAATGAACTTTGTAGAATTTGGTCAACAAATGCAAGAAGCTGGTGCCAATTTTATAACCATACACGGAAGAACACGTTCACAATTTTATGCTGGCAAAGCAGATTGGGAGAAAATAAAATTATTGAAAGAAAATGTAGACATTCCAGTTTTTGCAAACGGAGATATTGTTTCTATTGATAGCGCAATCGAATGCTTAGAGAAAAGCAACGCTGATGGTGTTGCAATAGGCAGAGGAATTTTAGGTGACCCAACACTTATTGGAAGAATCGCTCATTACTTCAAAACAGGTGAAAAACTTCCAACTCCAACATTGAACGAAAAACTCGACATGATGAAAGAACACCTTGATGAAGAAATTAAATTAAGAGGAGAACGTGTCGCGATAAAATTTTTCCGTAAATTTTACCCATACTATATTGCAGGGATAAGAAACGCCTCAAAAATACGTTCTGTAATGGTCTTAGAAGAAGACTATAACAAAATTTTAGAATACATTGAATACATCAGAAAAGAAAATTCTGAACTTATTCGCTAATACTTTCGTTATATTGATATATTAAAAAAAACTGTTATAATAAGACTTATGAGAAAGATATTAGCAATATTAACTGCACTTTTGGTAGTAGCAACTCCATCAATTGCTGAAGAAGCTGTTACACCTGAGGTTGTTGTAGAAGATGTACAAATTGAAATGAGAGGGTTTGATGAAATTACACTCCCTGTCGGCACGTTTGTTCCGGTTATGACAACTCAAGAAATTTCTACAGAAACCTGCCCAGAAGGCTACAAAGTTAAATTCATTGCTACAACAGATTTGTTTATGTATGAAACAAATATAATCCCTAAAAACACTGAATTTTTCGGATATATTGAAAAAATTCACGAACCAGTAGTAGGCACAAATGCTTCAATGAAAATAAAAATAACCAAGCTAATTATGCCTGACGGATTTGAAATTCCAACAAAAGGTTATATTTATACATCAAACAACAATTTAATTGGTGGGGAATTAACACCACCTGCAGAGTGGGTAAAAATGCCTCATTATCAAAGTCAATTTCAAGGGATTGCGTGGAATAGACGTTCTGCAACCTTACAATTAAGACCTGGCGGAAAACGATGCATGGGGGTTCACACAAGAATACCAGCAGGCGATCAACAGATAATAATTTTAACAGCTCCAACCGCGATTACTCACACTATCACAACTCAATAAGCCTTGTTAAAATTGACAAAAATTATGTACGTAGTAAAATAAAATTATAAAAATGTTTTAGGGAGGGTTGTATAAATGAGAAAACTATTAACCATATTGACATTGTTAGTTGCATCTAACTGTGCATTTGCTGAGTCAAATTATAATTTTACACAACCAGTACCGACTCAAACTTACAACCAAGCACTTCCACAAGAAGAGAACTATTCTTTGATTAATAACACCTTAAAAGGTAGCGTTGTTACAGTTCCCGCTGGACAATCTTTCAAAGCTGTTGTAACAGCTCCGATTAGTTCTGAAACAGCAGTAATAGGACAAAATGTAACATTCGCATTAGGTTCTGATTATTATTTCAATGGTAGCCGAATTGCAGCGGCAGGAAGCAGTATTTACGGAACAGTAATTGAAGTTTCAAAAGCTAAACACGGCAGTATGAACGGAAAATTAACAATTAGATTTACTCAAATAATCACACCAACAGGTCAAAACATCCCAATTTCTGCAGTAATTAAAACTAGCGACAATACAGGAACATTGATTGGTGGTACAAAATTAGATGTAACTAAGGATTATGCAAAAGATATTACAGTAGGCGCTGGCGCAGGAGCTTTGGCAGGGGTTATAATTTCTCCACTAGCTGGTGGTAGCGTAGGAAGAGGAACCGCATTAGCAACCGCAGTAGGTGCTGGCGGAGGCCTTGTAAAATCAATTTGGGATAAAGGTGACGATGTTGTATTACCTAGTAATGCAATTGTTGATCTTATCCTAACTCAACCGATAACAGTTAACCCGAGCAATACTGAAGATTCATCTTTCGGGCAATAATTTTATTGGAAATTTAAAATAAAATCATTAACAAATAAGTAAAATATTTGTTGTTAGGGAATAAAATGTCAATATTAGGTAGATACACAGACTTAAATAACAGAAGAGAAACTCAAAAAATTAAAGAATTCAAAATGCCAGCCGTAACACGAAAAGACGACAAGGCAATTCCATTGTGGTTAGCTTGTGTTATTGGGTTTGTGGCTCACCCTGTAATAGTTTTAGTTACATGGCTAATCGTAACAATTTTGGCTATTTTTGGAATACATTTGTCGTTGTTTGAAAAGCCAAAACCAAAAATCAACGATATTGAATTTGTTTTAGTTGATAAAGAAGACACACCTAAAAACAAAAATACAAAATATAGAGCAGATAAAAATTCAAGAACTGGTGGCATTAACGATCCTAAAAAACCAGTATCAATGCCATCTTCAAAACCTGCAGCAAAACCAAAACCATCATCACCTGCACCTGCTCCAAAACAAAAAACAAAACCTGTTACAAAAGCTCCACAGGTTGTAGCACCAAAACCTACACCTAAACCGCAGCAAAAAGTAACAACTCCAAATAAACAAGTTACACCATCACCTGTTGTGGAAAAACCTGTACCAAAACCACAGGCAGCAAAACCACAACCACCAACAGCTCGTCCATCGGTCAAACCTCCGATGTCAGCTCCGAAACCTGTTGCTAAACCTTCAAATTCTCCATTCAAGGTACCTGTACCTGCTGGGGGAACAAAACCAGGTCAATATGCAACTGGCCCAATCAGTGGTTCTGGTTCATCAAGTAATGGAGGAACTAAAGGTTCTGGAACTTACGCTCCAAATCCATCTTTAGCACCTGTTGGAACAGGTTCAAGTTCTGGCTCAAAAACTGGAGCAGGTAGTGCTTCTTCAGGTTCTGGAACTGGATATGGCAGAAGCGGTTCTGGCTCTGGTGGAGGCAACCCTGGTGGTGGCGGAGGCAGACCTGGAATTGACGCAATCAGAGAACCTGATTTCGGACCATATATGAGAGAATTACAACGCAGAATCAAAATGAACTGGGATCCTCCAAAAGGAAATGAAAGCAAGCGTGTAGTTCTATTATTCAAGATTGCAAAAGACGGAAGATTATTATCTTGCTCAGTATTCAAATCTTCAGGATTACAAAATGCTGACAAGGCTGCAATTAACGCAGTTCATTTAGCTGCACCATTCAGACCACTTCCGCCTGAATTTAAAGGCCAAAGCATAGATATTCAATTTACATTTGACTACAATGTCTTTGGCGCAACAAAATATTAATTAGGGAAAAGTTATTACAAGAAATGAGGATATAAATTATGGAATTTTTCAATTTATTAGTAGAAGCTATCAAAATGGACTGGGCGGTTCTATTACCAATTTTCATCTGTTCAATTTTGGTACTAGGTGTAGTTATCAACAAATGGTCATTCTATCAACAGAACCAACGTGATATTACAATCTACATGAGAGAATTGAATAAACATTTATCTAAAAATGACCTTTCTGCAGCGCAAAACACAGCTGTACGTTGTGGTGGTGTTGTTGGAGAAGTTATTGAAGAAGCTGTAAGAATTTTTTCTGAGCAAAGAAGCGGATTTTCAAGATCATTTGATATTTCAGCAGCATTAGCTATCAGAAAATTAGAAAGCCACTTAACTATTTTGGGTACAATTGGTGGGGTTGCACCATTCTTAGGTTTGTTTGGTACAGTTGTTAGAATTTTGCTTACATTCCACTTACTAGCAGGTGCTGGAAACCAAGCTTCTGCAGTAGCATCAGGTATCGGTTCTGCATTGATTGCTACAGCATTCGGTCTTGGTGTTGCGATTGTTGCTGTTATTTTCTACAACTCTTTCCAATCTATAGTAAAACACTATGAAGATGACTTCCAACTAATCAAATTATTATTCTTAAGCTTTGTTGATGGAGAAAACGAACCTCAACCAAAATATTCTTCAACTAAAGTTAATCTATAATAGGTAAATAAACAATGGCATTTTCAACTAATAAAAAACAAAAATTATTTTCAGAAATCAACATCACACCATTAACAGATATTTTCTTGGTACTGTTAATCATAATGATGGTTGTCGCACCAGCTTTCCAATCTATGGACAATGCTGTTGAAGTACCTGAAGTAAACAACGGCATCAACATTGAAGAAACTAAAGTTACTGTTTCAATAACAAAAGACGGCTCAATGTATGTTAACGGTGAAAATATTTCTGCAACACAATTAACAGACAAACTAATTGCGCTTAAAGGGGATTCTGAAAAACCTGAACTTGTTGTAAAGGCTGATAAAGCCATTAAAAGTGCCACAATTATGGATGTTATGAATGCTGCACAAAACGCGGAATACAAAAAACTTGTTGTTGCAGGCGAACCTTTAAACAAAAAAGAACAACGTGAACTTGAAAAACAAAACGTTAACATTCCGGAGGACGGAGAATAATGAGAGAAACATTTAATGAAATTAATATCACACCATTAACAGATATTTTCTTGGTACTTCTAATCATTATGATGGTTATTGCACCATTGTTAGATCAACAAGGTATCAGCTTAACCGTTCCTGAAAACGTTGAACAATCACAACTAAAAGACAAAGATCCTCAAATCTTGACTATTGTGGTTACCCAAAACGACAAGTATTTTATAAATAACGAAGAAATTTCTCCAGATATTCTTGGAACTGTTTTGAGCAAAGAAATCAAGAATTATCCTGACGGATTACTTATCGAAACTGACGGAGAGGCTACTCACGGAGCTGTAGTGAAGCTTATGGATAAAGCTCGATACGCAGGAGTAAAAGCAATATCTTTAGACCAAATTTAACATAATAAGATTATAATTTTGTTAAAACTTTTTGCAACAAGTCTAATTTTTTATTATCTGTTCCAATTCCACAAAGTAACATTGTAGATTTTTCGTTTGTACGTTCATCTTCAATGTTAAACTCTTCGTATAACATTTCAGACAACTCATACCCTGTAATACCTGGAACTTTAACTAACACTTTCAATGGGTCATCACCAAAGAATTCGCACCCCTTACATTTTTCACGAATTTTATCAAGACGAGAAACTAAATTATTTATTTCTTTTCTACCTTCACGCGAATCCAAATACATAATATTAGCTTCAATTGATGCCAATAAAGGATACGATGGAGAAGTTGTCATAAACATATTTAAAGCTGGTTTAACATCAATATCCACTGTACTATGCAGCAATGCTGTAGGATTCAAACCACCTGCAGTTTTATGCAAAGATTGAACAGTAAAATCAGCAATATTTGCAGCAGAAATAGGTAAACTGTCACAGAATGGATACAACGCACCATGAGCCTCATCAACAATCAAGAATGCTTCGTGACGATTACAAATAGCTTTAATTTCTTCAATATCTGAAATTATACCTTCATACGTTGGAGAGGTAATTATCACAGTTCTAATATTATAACGACTTAAATAATAATCAATAACTTCTGGATTGACTTCTAACGGTACTCCCCATTCTTTATCAATATCTAAGTCAAACGTCAAAGCTCTAGCCCCAGCAAGCCTTACAGCGTTGAAATGACAAGGATGAGAATTAGACGCGATAAGAACTTTATCACCTACTTGCGTACAGGACAAAACTGCAGCTAAAATACCACTTGTTGATCCATTAGTAAGAAATGTTGTTGATTGTGTATTATAAATAGAACGAGCCCAAATTTGTGCACGCTCTAGCGCCTCTTGCGGGTCATGACAATCAGTTTCAGAAATGTCAATTTTATACATTTCTTTCAATTGGTCATAAATAAAAGTTCTTTGCCCATGTGAAGGCGTAGTAAACAAGGTTTTATTAGTTTTTGAACCTAATAAATGAACTAAACTCATACTTTCCTATTTATTCTTAATTTCAACGCTACGTTTAGCACAGAATTGTGTCAAAATCATTTTGTCATGACTTGAATTATAAACAAATTGACCAGAAATTGTATATCCACCCTCGTTACGTTTTTCGATTCTTATAGGTTGGAATTTACAAGATATAGTCAAATTATCTGACAATGGTAATGAAACATCGTAATTACCCTCAATATTGATATTTGAATCTGTTTGCAATTTCATACCACCTGCTGAAATATCTAGAGAAAGTATCTTATATGAATTACCATCTAAAAACAATTCTAACTCGTTCATATACTTAATACGAGTATATTGACGTCTTTGCAAGAATTTGTGTTTAGCAGGGCTTGCAACAATTAGAGTTTTGCCATTGATTTCTTTTGCATAAGAATCGAAATATAATTTACCGTGAGATGTTTGCGTATAAAATTCGCAATAAGTATTTTCTAAAACTCCATCTGGTTCATAATCAAGCTCTAATGTAAAATCTCCTGCTCTTACGGCAGTAACTTTACCTCTGTTAGCAAATTTAAAATTTTGCGGTATCATTAAAATTTCTTGATCTTCAACAACTAATTCTCTCATCATTGCCCTCTCTAAATATCTTATATAAAAGAATTATACAACATTTTTAGATATATGTCACGATGTTAAGAAAAGAAAAGCCTCCCATTTAAAAGAGAGGCAAGCTGAGCAATCAGAAGAGTTGAGGATTTACATATTCATAATAAAAAATTAGAAATGAGTTTTCATTAGCAAAAATAGTAATCAAACATTAAATTTTATTAGCTAAAAGTAGATAATTTATTGATTTTTATCAAAAGAACATGCTAGAATACAAGCATTAGGAATAAGGAGTTTAGAGGTATGAAGAAAGTTTTATTAACAGCATTACTATTGAGTTTTACAGCAGGTTCAGCATTTGCTAATTATGGTTACTTATCACCTACAACAGAAGCAAACAGAAACTTTCAACCATTGATGAAACATCAATTTGAAAGGGAAGAAACTCTTGACTTTGCAAAAGATCCAGAACATTACAAAGAAAATAGAGAGAAAAAAGAAAAATTTATACAATACCAAACTAATAAGATTGAAATCCCACCTGCAGCAGCAACTCAATATAACTTGCAAGGTTCTAGACCAGGTTCTAACAATCTACAATTTGTAAAAGATAAAGATGGCAAAATCAAAATACAAGGTATTAAATAATGAAAAAACTAATAATTAAATGGTTATTATTTGCATTGGTAATAATGGGAACATGCTATTTGCCAGGAATTAGAGTTGAAAACTTTGCTTATGCCATGCTAATCGCGGCAGCATTAACTATTGTGAATATATTTATTAAGCCAATTATCAAATTATTAGCATTTCCAATAAACTTTTTAACATTTGGGCTATTTAACCTTGCCATTAACTTTGGAATACTATACGCAATAGCATACTTCATCCCACAATACACACTGTCAGAACCTTTGAGCGCATTTTACGCCTCAATAATTATTGCTATCGCTTATTGTATTTTGCGAAAAATATAGCCTAATATCCACTATAAGGATGTTTTTTTTAGAAAAAAGTGTTAAAATTCGTTAAAATACTTGCAACAACTCAAATTTTTTATATAATGAGAGAGTACACAAGAAGAAGGAGTTTTATTATGAACAAAGAAGAATTAGTACAAGAAATTTCTAAAAAAGCTAACGTTACTCAAAAAGAAGCAGCTGAAGTTTTATCTTCATTAGTTGATACAATTCAAAAAACAGTTGCTAAAGGTAAAAAAGTTACTTTAGTAGGTTTCGGTACTTTCGAACCACGTAAAAGAGCTGCTAGAACTGGCAGAAACCCACAAACTGGTAAAGAATTAAAAATTCCTGCAAAAACAGTTCCTGCATTCTCAGCTGGTAAAAAATTCAAAACTATCGTTAACGGCAAATAATTACTGCCTAGCGTAGGAATAAGTTTGAACCCTCACAAATTTGTGGGGGTTCTTTTTTATATCTAAGTTATACAAAAAAGGGTGGTCCTTTTAACAAGAACCACCCTTTCAGTAATTATTCTTTATTTAATCTTTTTGACTGTATTTGCTATAATCTTTTGCGACTTCACGCCACTCATTTTCTAGAATACTATATGCATGATTCCAGAACTTTTCAATAGCATAAGTTTCTCGTTCTTCTTTATGTAAGATATGAACAACAACATCACCATAATCAATTAGGTTCCATCTATTTTTCATATCATTTTCTTGTCGAACAGGTAATCTTGAAAATTCAGTTTTCACTTTATCTTTTACTGTTTCCATCAATGATTTTACATGTGGAGTTGAGTCACCTGTAACAATAACAAAATAGTCAGCCAAAGATGAAACGTTACTGATATTTAATATTGTAATATCTTTTGCCAGCTTATCATCAAGAATCTGTGCAACAATACACGCAAATTTATGAGAATCTAATTCCATTTGATAACTATCAGCCTTTCTTATTCAATAATGTCTACACGGCGCTTGTGTCTACCGCCTTCAAAACCAGTTTTTAGCCAAATATCTGTAATATCCAAAGCTAAATGTTCACCAATAACACGTTCTCCAATACACAAAATATTTGCATTGTTATGTGCTCTTGAAACACGTGCAGAATATGTATCAGAACATAAAGCGGCTCTAATTCCGTGAACTTTATTGGCTGCAATAGACATACCAATACCTGTACCACATACAAGAATACCTCTATCAACTTTCCCAGAAGTTACAAGAGCTGCAACCTTTCTCGCAATTTCAGGATAATCACAAGATTCAGGAGTATAAGTTCCCACATCGGTATACTCTATATCTCTCATTTTTAAATAATCAATAATGCTTTCTTTGTATCGAAAACCACCATGATCTGAACCGATTGCAACTTTTAAATGATCCATAAATAAACTCCTTATACAAACTATAAAACTAAAATTTGTCGTATATATATTTTACAATTTTTACCTCAAAAAGTAAATATAAATAAAGAAAATTGATACAAAAAAGAGGCTAGTCTTAGCCTCTTGGTAATAAAATGGAGTTTAATATCTAAAATCTATTTAAAAATCATTCATTATGAACTACTTACCATTTGCATTGCTTGTTGTAACAAGTCTTTATTTGAAGAAATCAACTTATTAACAACTTCCATTTGCAATTTTGCCATTTGGTAATATGAAATATTACCTTTAAAATCAGCATTTGATAATTCTAATAATCCTGAACGAATTTCACCGCAACCTAATAAAGGTTTACCAGATTCTTCTGTTTCCAAAAATTGACCGTCTTTGTATTCATAAAGACCAGCAGCGTTGTGGAAATTTCTTGTAGTTATTCTATATAGAGGAACTACTTTTTTACCATTTTCGGCTTTACCAACAATAGTACCATCTTTTTGAATTTCATACTCGTCATATTTACCTAAATATTTACCATTATTTGGGTCAATCCACATTTTTATGTTTGTAGTTGGAATATCTAAAGCACCACCTTTTAAAGCTGTTTCTTGATACAAGTCAGCACTAATAGGTTTTGTACCTTGCATAATTTCACCTTTATCATTCAAGATGTAACCTTGAACAGTATTACCATTTTTTGCACGGTAAACACCTTCACCATCAAAAGTAAATTCACCTAATCTAGTGTAAACACTTCTACCTTCAGCAGTTTTTGTTAGGAAGAAACCTTTACCTTCTAAAAATACGTTATCACTTGATGTACCAGGAGTAGATTTACCTTGACTCATTTTTTTACTGTAATCATCATTTATTGCACCGTTCAAAAATGTTTTAAAGTTAACTTGTTTTTCTTTAAAACCTGGAGTATAGATGTTAGTCATATTATCTGCTATTACATCCATCCAATTGATTGTTGCGTATTGGGTATTTATCGCTGTTACAAATGCATCATTCATAATAACAACTCCTTATTGTTTGTTTCTTCTATTTTCTTTTTGTTGTTTACTACCTCGATTTGAATAAGACAAATCTGAATAAGGTAATTCATTTTCTTTAAAAGTATTTTTTAAAGTTTCGATATTGTTGCGCAAATATTGTTCAACAGCTTTATCTCCTGGAATGAAATTAGCTGCAATTGCACCATCTTTACCAACTCTCAAAATTACAGAAATATTTTGATCAAAATCAATTCTTAACGGTTGATTATTTTCTTTTGCTGCAATTAAAGCATTCAAAAGGGTTTGAGAAATTTGCACATTCTGTTTAACTTGAGCAACCTCTGCGCCATTATTTAGCATATTTTGAGCCTGAGCAACTACTGCTTCTGCTGAAACATTATTATTCTGAGTTAAATTAACAAAAAACTCTGCATCGGCTTCAGTCATCGTGATATTAGATGGAGAAAAATCCAAAGTTATCGTGCCTGATAATTTAGGAGCTTGAGCCGTTTGCATGACTTGATTAATCTGAGTAGAATTAACCATTTGTTGAATATCATTTGATAATTGAGAATTCACATCCATCATTGATAAAGTTGCAAACTTTCCAAACTCAAGATCAGAAGCTTGATGTTTACTTTGCAATTGAGCAGCTTCCTGAGATTGAGCAATTTTATCAACGCGAACTTCACCTTGCTGAACAACTTCATCAGCCTTAGTTGATAAAGTAGATTCATCAGATTTAGTTGATTTATCAGCCTTATTTACATCATCTTTTTTGTCAGAAGATGTAACTTTATCCATTTCTTCTTTAAACGAAGACTCTGTAGAAGATTTTTTAGACACATCAGAATTCGTAGCATTTGATACTTGTGTTGATGAATTTGTGCTACTTACTGATGTAGATGCTGATGTTGAAGTTGTGTTAATACTCATTTTATATACCTTCTAATTCATTTAACTGTTTTAGGATTTCTTGCTCTTCTTCTTGAATTTTTTCCATATTAGCTTTGTAAAATCTAGTTACACCTAATTCGGAAAACTGTTTTAACTCAGCAGCTTTTTCTTCTGCTAGATAAATTTCTTTATTTTTTTCTTTGTGCTTTTCTAGTACCTTTACAGCTTGTTCGCATTTTACAAGTTTTTGGATTTCTAAATCTAGAATTGCCTGAAGTTCTTGCCTGCGAAATTCGAGCTGTTCAGCTTTAGCCCAAAGATGTTTTAGAAAGTTGTCGTATGATTCATACATCATAGGATCAGCATTTCTCATACCGGCTTTTGTATCCAAGATATCTTGATTATTCTTCTTAATATCTTGCTCCGCTTGATAGACTGCTTGTTGAGCCTTCTGAACTCTCATTCTCTGCTCTTCTTTTTGATTTATTCTAAAATCTAAAACCTTCTGCAATCTATACCTGAATGGCATGTTAATACTCTTTCTTAAGATTATTATGTATTACTTTCGAAGAGTAATAAACATCTAAACGTATGATATTGTTATAATGATAGTTTTTTAAAAGTCAAAAAAATAGTCGCCCAAAAAGTTGGACGACCATTTTTTATAAAATATTTAAACTATTCTTCAGTTGGAGCTTCAGCAAGTGCTTCAGATTGCTCGTGAACAGAAAGAGCAATTCTCTTGTCTGCGGGATTGAATTTTAACACATAAGTGCTAATTTTATCACCAACTTTAATCATAGTTTTTGATTCGTTTTGGAAATCTGTAACTTCATTGTGTGGCAATAACGCTTCCACTCCTGGGAACACTTCAATAAATGCCCCAAAGTGTTTCAAGCGAGTAACAACACCCTCAACCTTATCGCCTTCTTTAATTTTATCAGCAGCTTCAATCCATGGATC
>JAFUPZ010000020.1 GCA_017472545.1 bacterium
AATGCTCAGAATGACAGTGAGCCGAAGAATCTCATAAATGTTTATAAAGGAAAAAATTATGAAATTCGAAACAGATTATATTGAAAAATTAGCAAAAGTTTTAGCAGAAACAGGTTTAACCGAAATTTCTTTAGAAGATGGTGAACAAGCTATTACATTGAGAAAAGATGTTGTTGTAACTTCAGCTCCTCAAGTTGTAGCTGCTCCTGTTCAAGCTGCAACTGCTGCGGCTGCTGCACCTGCTGCTGCGGCTCCTGTAGCCGAAGCTGCTCCTGCTAAAAAAGGTACTCCGATTACATCTCCAATGGTTGGAACTTTTTATAAAGCTCCATCTCCAGATTCTGAACCGTTCGTTTCTGTTGGTTCAACTGTTTCTGCCGGCGATGTTGTATGTATCGTTGAAGCTATGAAAATGATGAACGAAATCGAAGCAGAAATTTCTGGTAAGGTTGTAGAAATCTGTGTTGAAGATGGACAACCAGTTGAATTCGGTCAAGTTCTAATGTATGTAGAATAATTTTAAATTTGAAGTGAATGGAGTACTCTGTTCACTTCTTTTTTGATAAGGGATATTTTGAAATGTTTAGAAAAGTTTTAATTGCAAATAGAGGCGAAATAGCTGTAAGAATTATTAGAGCTTGTAGAGAATTAGGGATTCCAACAGTTGCGATTTATTCTCAAGCTGATGCTAATTCCCTACACGTAAGACTTGCTACAGAGGCATATTGTATTGGGCCTGCTAAAAGTGCTGATAGCTACTTAAGTATTCCTGCAATCATGTCTGCGGCTATGGTGTCAGGTGCTGATGCTATTCACCCTGGTTACGGTTTTATGTCAGAAAGAGCTGATTTTGCAGAAATTTGCGAAAAACAAGGTATTAAATTTATTGGACCATCTTCTGAAGCTATGAGAAAGATGGGCGATAAAGCTACTGCTCGTCGTACAATGATTGAAAACGATGTTCCTGTTACTCCAGGTACTGGTATTGTAAAAACTGTTGAAGAAGTTCAAGAATTTGGTAATCGTGTAGGTTATCCTATTATCTTGAAAGCTACAGCAGGTGGCGGCGGTAAAGGTATGAGAGTATGCCGTAATGACGAAGATGTTAAAATTAATATGGAATTGTGCCAAGCTGAGGCTAAAAACTTCTTTGGTAACCCAGATGTTTATGCTGAAAAATTCCTAGAAAATCCTCGTCATATTGAAGTTCAAATTATTGGTGATAGTTTTGGTAATGTTGTTCACTTAGGTGAAAGAGATTGCTCAATCCAAAGACGTCACCAAAAATTGTTAGAAGAAGCTCCATCTCCTGCTATTGATGAAGAAACAAGACAACAAATGGGTGCTGCTGCAGTTAGAGCGGCAAAAGCTATTAACTACGAAGGTGCCGGTACTTGTGAATTCTTGTTAGACCATGATGGTAGATGGTACTTCATGGAAATGAATACACGTATTCAAGTTGAACATTGTGTTACTGAAATGGTTGCAAATGTTGACTTGGTTCGTGAACAAATTATGGTAGCTTCAGGTGAAAGATTAAGTTACACTCAAGATGATATTAAATTAAAAGGTCATGCTATTGAGTGTCGTATCAATGCTGAAAATCCTGCGAAAAACTTTATGCCAAACCCTGGTAAGATTTCAGGATATTTAGCGCCTGGTGGTTTTGGTGTTCGTGTAGATTCTCACGTTTACCAAGATTACGTTATCCCTCCTCACTATGATTCAATGATTGGTAAATTGATTTGTTGGGGTCGTGATAGAAATGAAGCTCGTCGCAGAATGTATCGCGCGTTGAAAGAATATGTTGTTACAGGTGTTGAAACAACTATTCCGTTCCACCAAGAAATTGTTGAAGACGAAGTGTTTATGAGTGGTAACTTCAATACAGGTTTTATTGAAGAATTCTATAAACGCAAAGGTATTCAAGAGTAGAGAAAAGGCTCTCAATGGAGAGCCTTTTTTGTAGGTGTTTATGACAAAGACATATCAAGATACAGTTGAATTATTAACATCGGTTGGGAAGTTTCATATTTCACTTGGGTTAGAGCGAATGGTGAAGATTCTTGATTTGCTTGGTAATCCTCAAGATGAGTTGAATTGTATCCATGTTGCAGGAACAAACGGTAAAGGTTCTGTTTGTGCAATAGTTTCAACGATTTTGGCTCACTCTGGTAAAAAAGTTGGACTTTATACTTCTCCTCATATTTTCAAATATACTGAAAGGATAAAGTTGGGTTGCCCCATCTCGCGCACAGGGGCGAGGGAGTTAGTTGAAATCTCTGATGAAGATTTTGCAAAGTATGTTTTTGAAATCTCCGATTTGGCGGATAAAAACGATATTGATTTAACCGAGTTTGAAATATTAACGGCTGTAATGTTTAAGTATTTTGCGGATAACGATGTTGAAGTTGTTGTATTAGAAACAGGTTTGGGTGGTAGATTTGATGCAACAAATGTTATCAAGAAAAATCTTTGTTCTGTAATAACTCATGTTGATTTTGATCATACAGAACGACTTGGAGATACATTAGACAAAATTGCTTATGAAAAAGCTGGAATAATCAAAAAAGATTGTCCTTGTATAGTTTTTGAAGGCAAAGAAGTTTATTATGATGTAGCAGATTCAGTTGGTGCTCCGTTACAGTTGATTTTGCCTATGGTTAATACTGAAAATTTGGCGCTGAAAGGTATGCATCAACAAGAAAATCTATCTTTAGCTTTAGCTGTTATTGAAAATTGTTTCCCTGAGATTAAGAACGATACAATTCAAGAGGCTTTAAGGCAAGTTAAACATATTTGCCGTTTTCAGTATATTGAAGATAAAAATTTGATAATTGATGGTGCGCACAATCCAAATGGGGTGAATGCACTAAAACAAAGTCTTGATATGTACTATCCAAATACAAGACGTCGTTTTATTTTTGGATGTTTGAACAATAAAGACTATGCGCAAATGGTAAATTCTCTTTTTGAACGTGGTGATGAGGTATATTTTTATCACTATAATCATAAGAACTCATGCACAGTTGAACAGTTGCAAGAGGTTTGTCCAATTGAAGGTAAAGCTTTGTCAGAAGATGTTGAAATTGATTTTAACGACAGTGTTTTGACGATTATTTGCGGTTCTTTTTACATGATAGAAGAATTAGTTAATCGTTTTTCTATAAAGTTGTAATGCTATGAGATTCTTCACTTTGCTCAGAATGACAAAAATAAAAATATGAAGAAATATTTACCCCTACTTGCAATTGAAAGTTTTTCATAATATGATGTAACCAAGCCGAAAGTTATAGGCTTTGGTATGCCTATAATTTTTTGATATTACTTAACCAAAAAAAGGAGAAGAAAATGCCAAAATTAAAAACTCACAAATCAGCTGCAAAACGTTACAAAGTAACAGCATCTGGTAAAATT
>JAFUPZ010000145.1 GCA_017472545.1 bacterium
ATCTGTAACTTCATTGTGTGGCAATAACGCTTCCACTCCTGGGAACACTTCAATAAATGCCCCAAAGTGTTTCAAGCGAGTAACAACACCCTCAACCTTATCGCCTTCTTTAATTTTATCAGCAGCTTCAATCCATGGATCTGGCTCTAAGTTTTTCAAACTTAATGAAACTCTTTGCTTGTCGTGATCTACCGCGATAACTTCAACATCTATCTTGTCACCAACTTTTAAAATATCAGTTGGATGATCTATCCATCTCCAAGACAATTGAGATAGAGGAAGAAGTCCGTCTAAACCACCAAGATCAACGAATGCACCGAAATCAGTGATTCTAACAACTTCACCCTTAACAACTTGTCCTGGTTCAATTTGTGAGAAGATATTTTTTCTTGTTTCTTCAACTGTATCTTCATAAACCTTTTTATTTGAAAGGATAAAGTTATTTTGCTGAACATCTAAAGTTAAAATCTTAAGTTCTAATTTAGAACCAACTTCAACTTCTGATTCTCTTGCGCGCAATTGTGAAGAAGGGATAAAGCCTCTAACGCCTGAAACTTCAACCAAGATACCACCTTTAACAACATTAACAACAGTACCCAAGATTGTTTCATCTGCAGCTTTTGCCTTTTCAAGTTCTTTCCAAGCATAAGCAAAATCAACTTTTTTCTTAGAAAGCAAGAATTTACCTTCATCATCTTCTTCTTTTATAATTAAGAATTCGCCTTCTTGACCTTTTTCAAACTTATCTTCTACGTTTTCACCTTTATCAACGGCTTCATAAACAGGGATAACAGCTGTAGTTTTTGCACCAATATCAACCATAACGCCTTGACTGTCAAAACCACACACAACCCCTTTAACTAAATCACCTTTCTGGAATTTATAATCATACTTTTCAAGCAAAGCCTCAAAATCCAGTTCTGTTTCCTTTTTTGTTACCATAATTAACTCCATCGTCAAAAAATAGACACTACCATTATTATACGACTACAATAGTATCAAATTAATGCAAATATGTAAAGGATTGTTACGATTACTTAATAATCAAAACAAAGAGACTCACACAAGTGAGCCTCTATTGTTATAAATTAGACCAATTATGCTTTTAATGATGAAATCAAATCAATAATCGCTTTTTCTTGAACTAGAATTTCTTCAATACGAGCTTTTGTTTGATTAATCAATTCAACAGGAGCATTAGCAACAAATTTTGGATTATTTACTCGACCTTCAAGAGATTTTCTTTCTCCTTGAAGTTTTGCTAATTTCTTTTCCTGTCTTGCGATTTCAGCATTAAAATCAATTAAGTTTTCTAAAGGAATAGCAATTTTTGATGCTGATACAACTGCAGTAGCACATTTATCTGGAACTTGTGCTGTTGCTGATGCATAAGAGATATTTTCAACTTTTGCCATTCTTTTAATATAACTTTCAATAGCCTGAAATACTGGTTTTTCGTCATCTACCGCATAAATTTGAATATCAAAGTTGATACTCATTGCAATATTGAAACTTTGGCGAACGTTACGTAACGATTTAATTGTTTCAAATACCAATTCCATTTCACGTGCTTCAGTAGGGTATGACAAAGCTTCCTTATAAACAGGATAATCTGCCAACATAATAGCTTTAAATTCTGATTGTTTTGGAATTAATTGCCATACGCGTTCTGTAATATGTGGCATAATCGGATGTAATAACCTCAATGACATATCAAGAACATAACGAAGAACTCTTTGAGTATTCAACTTAATTGATTCATCTTGAAGTTGAACTTTCGCAATCTCTACATACCAGTCACAATATGAATTCCAGAAGAAATCATAAAGAACGTGAGCAGTTTCACCGATTCTGTAATTTTCAATATTTGCATTAACTTCTTTAGCAACGTTATTCAATTTATCTAAGATCCACTTATCAGCAATTGTTAACTTAGAAAAATCAATATCGTTATTATCAACACCGTCAAGGTTCATCAATACAAATCTTGAAGCATTCCAAATTTTATTTGCAAAGTTCCTACCATATTCAAAACGTTCATCACTAATCTTAATGTCTTGACCGCCGTATGTACAAAGTGAAGTCATTGTAAATCTCAAAGCATCACAACCATATTTGTCAATAATAACAACTGGATCAATAGTGTTACCTTTAGATTTTGACATTTTTTGACCTTTTTCATCACGAATCAAACCGTGAATATAAACAGTTCCAAATGGAGCTTTTCCAGTAAATTCTAGCCCCATAGTAATCATTCTTGCAACCCAGAAGAATATAATATCAAAACCAGTTACAAGAGTTGTAGTTGGGTAGAATTTCTTATAATCTTCAGTTTCTGCATTTGGGAATCCCATTGTACTGAATGGCCACAAACCTGAAGAGAACCAAGTATCAAGGCAATCAGTATCCTGAACATAATTTGCTGGATCTGGATTTTCTTTAGCTACAACCATTTCACCTGTAACTTTATGGTAGTATGCAGGAATTTGATGTCCCCACCAAATTTGACGAGAAATACACCAATCTCTGATATTTTCCATCCAGCCAAGATAGTTTTTCTCCCATCTTTCAGGAATAAACTTAATTCTACCGTCCTTAACTGCAGCAATAGCTTCTTTTGCAAGTGGTTCCATTTTTACAAACCATTGTTCAGAAAGTAGAGGTTCAATTGTTGTATTACATCTTTGACACTTACCAACGTTATGCTCATGATCTTTAACTCTTAATAATGAATGATTATCTTCAAGCATTTTAATAATTTGTTTACGAGCTTCATAACGATCTAAACCATGAAGATTAGATGGAACTTCACCACAAGCCTTCATTTTACCTTCACCATCAATAACCCAAATAGGTTTAAAGTTATGACGTTTACCAACCTCAAAATCATTTGGATCGTGAGCTGGAGTAATTTTAACCGCACCTGTGCCAAAAGATTTATCAACATATTCATCGGCAATAATCGGAATTTCTCTGCCCGTTAATGGGATAACAACAGTTTTACCAATTAGTTCTGAGTATTTGTAATCTGTAGGGTTAACAGCAATTGCAACATCACCAAAAATAGTTTCAGGACGAGTTGTTGCAACGATGATAGAAACAGATTCACCTTTTAATGGGTAAGAAATTTCCCACAAATGTCCTTGTTCTGTTTCATATTCTGTTTCAACATCAGAAATTGCAGATTGACAACGAGGACACCAGTTTACAATATAAGCA
>JAFUPZ010000146.1 GCA_017472545.1 bacterium
AACAATCGTCAGGGTGGCGGATATAACAATCGTCAAGGCGGTGGTTACAACAATCGTCAAGGTGGTTATAATAACAACCGACAAGGTGGCGGATATAATAACCGTCAAGGTGGTTTCCAACAAAGAAGACCTCAAAACAATAGATTTAACAATAATAGAAGACCTAATAATCGAAACGCTGCACCAAAACAATTATTGGTTAGCAGAGAACAATTGGAACAAATCGAATTGCTTTATAAGTTGATGTTACCACTTCCAAACCCAGATGCTCACGAAGTAATTGGTGAAAAAATCGGTTTGGAACCAAGAAAAGTATTCTTTGGTATCAATTTAGTTCGTCAAAAAATGATGTTGCCTAAATTACCGTTCCCTAAACGTAAATTGGCTATCACTCCAGATCAGTTAAATGCTATCAAGATGCTTTATGAACCATTGTTACCATTACCTCCAATTGGTTGTCACAAGATTATTGCAGCGCAGTTGAAAATGGACGAATGGAGAGTTCACGTAGGTATCGGTTTAGTTCGTGCTCAAATGGGTATGGAACGTTGGAACCAAGAACGTGAAGACGCTCCTGAAGAATTTAAAAAACAAAAAACTGAAGAAAAAAAATCTAAAACAACAAAAAAAGCTGTGAAAGAAGAAGCTTCTGTTGAAGCTGAAGAAGCTCCAAAGAAAAAAAGAGGTCGTAAAGCTAAAGCTGACGAATCTGAAGCGGAAGAATAATTATGACTAAATATGTTTCTGTTGGGAAGATTGTTAATTTTCACGGAATAAAAGGCGAAGCTAAAGTTGGCTATTCTAAAAGTCAGCTGGATTTCTTCTTGTCTTTAGATGTGGTTTATTTGAAAGATAAAGATAATTACATTCCTTTAAATATCCAATCTGCAAAGCCTCACAAAAACCTTTTGATTGTTAAGTTTGAAGGTATTGATTCTATCAATGATATTCTTCCTCATAAAGGTGAATTATTATTTGTAGATGAAGAGGTTATCAGAGAAACATTAGATGAAGATGAATTCTTAATTGATGAACTTGTTGGACTTGAAGTTTTCGATATTTCAAATGATAAAAAATTAGGTTTTGTTATAGGAGTATCAAACAATGGTGCAACTGATTTGATTTCTGTAAAGACAAATTCAAAAAATATTTGTTTGGTACCTTTTGTAAAGGCTATTGTACCTGTTGTTGATATTGAAAATAAAAAAATTATGATAAATAACCTTGAGGGTTTATTAGAATGAGGTTTGATGTTTTAACATTATTTCCTGAATTTATTCAATCTTATTGCGAGTTTAGTATTATGAAACGAGCAAAAGACGGTGATGTTATTTCTCTAAATACAATAAATCCTCGTGATTATACAGAAGATAAGCATAAAAAAGTTGACGACACACCTTATGGTGGTGGTGCGGGTATGGTTTTGATGCCTCAACCTTATATTGATGCTTATGATAGTGTTGAAAAGTTGGACAATTCAATTACGGTAATGCTATCTCCACAAGGTGAGCCTTTATCTGAAAAATTGGTTGTTGATTTAGCTAATTATGATCAAATTATTATGCTATGTGGTCATTATGAAGGTTTTGATGAGCGTATAAGAGAAATTATTAATCCTAAAGAAATTTCTATTGGAGATTTTGTATTAACAGGCGGAGAATTGCCTGCGTTATGTTTGATGGATGCTGTTAGTCGCAAGATTGAGGGTACCCTTGGAAAAATTGAATCTGCACACGATGATAGTTTTTCAAATGGTTTGTTAGAATATCCACAATATACAAAACCTCGTGATTTTAGAGGTTATAAGGTTCCAGAAGTGCTTCTAAATGGTAATCATAAGGATATTAATGAATTTCGTTTAGCACAGCAGATTGAAAGAACCAAGACAAGACGCCCTGATTTATATGAAAAATATTTAAAAGCGGATAACTAGATTATTTTAAAGGACCCCTTGGAACTCCAATACCGAAGGCATTTTTAATAATTGAACCAACGGCATAAATGCCAAGTCCGATTGCGCCAAATTTTGAAGTTTTACCTTTGCCAAGTACAGTTGCTAGACCTAAACCTAGAGGAACAACGTTACTTACTAACATTGAGCAGAATCCTTTAATGTATCCAATACCTAAGTTGAAGAATCTTCTCCAACCTTGATCTAATTCCATTTCGTAGGCAGTTTTTTTGATTTTTCCCCTAACAGGGCTTAAGTCATTGGCATATTGCATATTATTTAAAAAATATGCAGCAGCTTTAGCATCTTTTTCTGTAGCATATTTATCGGCTTGGATTTTTCCTACATAGTGCGAATCGTATGCTACTAAGCCTAATGCTGCAATACCAACACCTTTTACAAGATATTTACCTGCATTTGTTCTAATTTTTGATGCGATACTTCCAATACTCATAATCTACTATGCCTTCTTAACTTCTGTTTTTGTTTCTTTTTTAGGTTGTTCTTTTACTTCAAATTCTTTTTCTACTTGTCTTGCAGACATTTTTAATAGAACATTACTTGCATCAATTGCGTCTTGACCGTATCCGTTGTTGTTTTGTTGCATTGATTTTAGTACGTTTACTGAGTAATCGTCACCTTTGCAAATTCTTTGATCAAGAGCTGTTAATGCGATAAGTCTGATTTCTTCTGATGGGTCTTGAAGCATTTTATTGATAAGAGCTGTTAGAGCCTTATCATCGTGTCTTGATTCATCTTCTTCAAGACGTTTATATACTTGGTTTGCCGCTTCTAAACGAACACCTTTTTCAGGGCTGTTTAAATGACTTTCTAAGTTTCTGATATAGTCATCTGTTAATTCAACAATTTTACGTTTTTCTGTTTTTGTTTTATCTTCAGTTTTTATTGTTTCAGTATGAGTTGTTGTTGTGTTTGTATTATATACGTTATTGTTGTTATCACCAATTGTGCCGTTATTAGTACCGTTGTTTACGTTATCTCCTGTGTGTGGATTGTTACTTCCATTGTTTGGGTATAATTTTCCATCAGCACCTACTGAATTTGTGTAATAGCTTGATGGGTAACAAGGTGCGTTAACGTTATATGTTGGAGCTTGAGCTCCAGGTGTTGTTACTGAAGGGTTGAAAATTTGAATATTTACACCTGCAGCAGAAGCTGGAATTTGTAAATTCTGATTTTGTGCTGGTGCTTGATATTGTGAGTAAACAGAGTATTGTGGCGGAATGTATCCTTGTGGATATTGAGGCTGACAAGGTACTGTTACTGGGTTTTGAGCTGTTGCCTGTGGCTGAGGTTGGGTTTGCGCAGATTGAGTTTGAGTACATGGCTGGCAAACTTGTGGTTGTGGAACAGCTTGAGTTGCGCCAACACTATTGAATTGTGGCTGTGGCGCTGCTTTTGGTTGAATATTACTTTGACCAGTAACTTGCATAATACACGATTTTCCCTAATTTCTACCTAATATATTAAAGTAATTATTAGAGAATAATTTGCGTTTTTGTAAAGTTATATTAACAAAAAGATTAACCCGAAGGTTAATCTTTTGCTATCATATTCATTTTATCGATTTTGACTTTGTAGAAATCAACGTTTATATTTAATTTTGTGCCGATGTCTAATAAAGTGTTGATAAAATTCATTTCCTTTTCTTTTGGAGTGTTTTCCAAGTTTTCTAAAATATGTCCAATTCGATGGTATATTTTGTTGTAATAAATATTCTGCGCTTCTGATACATCTATTTGAAGCTCTAGTTTTGCAATAATTTCAAATAGTTCTACGATAGCATCAGCCTGCTGAAATTCAAAACTTTTTGTTAATCTATTTAAGTTTGTAATAATTTTCTTTGCAAAGCTATTGTTTGATGGAGTTTTGTCGATTTGAATATTCATTTTTTTAGCTTCAAAGTTTATATCTGAAATTTGTTGAATAATTGAATTTTCTACAAATCCATCTGTATGTGATAGCAAATCATTATATCTTTGACTCAATGCGTAACCTGCAGAAATCTTAAACTCGTTTGGAATTTCAAGTCCTAAGTTTTGCATATGATAGATTGAACCTTTGCCTTGATCGTACATATCTTTGTATGTGTCTG
Organism: bacterium; assembly: GCA_017472545.1. Lineage (GTDB taxonomy): Bacteria > Cyanobacteriota > Vampirovibrionia > Gastranaerophilales > Gastranaerophilaceae > Zag111. Next base: position 4,068 of record JAFUPZ010000146.1, read on the forward strand.
CAAATTTTGCCAATTGATCCTTTAATAGGATTTGAAGTATTTTCTTTCTTTCTTCGATGAAAATATCTTTTAATGTGAAATACTCTTTGCCAAATTTTTCATCTAAAGCTCGAATTATTTCTGTCATTGGATTAAGCATAAATGTTTTAATCAAAGATGCTTTTAAATCTTGATATTCATCACTTGTAGAGTATTCTTTAATTGCACAATGGAAATCTCCACCTGCGTATTGCATTAGTGCAAACACCAAGTTTGATCTTTGTAGGGTTACTTTTGAGCGGATTTCAATATTTCCAATGATGAAGTTGGAATTACCTTTTTGAACCATTTTGTAATCATTTCTTTTTACAGAATAGCAATATACATCTTCTTCATCTTCAAAATCTTGATACAATGATGAAATTGCCCATAAGCAAGCTACTTGTTTTGATGTTACGACAGAAGGTTTTACAAATCTTTCGTAAATGTCTTTGCCTGTTCCAAATTCTTGTATATTACTTTTAGCTTCAGATAGGATTTCTAAGAATTTTTCTTCAAAGTTTTCTTTACTAAAGCCGGATGCTAATTGCATTGCTCTTGCTGCATATTTCATAATTTGAACAGTTTCAATGCCAGAGATTTCAGAGAAGAACCAGCCGCAGCTTGTGTACATCAACATAGCTTGTCGTTGGATTTCTAAAAGCTCCATACCTTTTATTTTTTCTTCTTCAGTTAAGTCCGCTTTGAAGTTTTCTTTTTGGAATTTTTTGATTTTAGAAGCGTTTCTATCTAAAATTACTTCAATATAACGGTTTCTTACTTCCCAAGGGTTTTCAAGATAGTATTTTTTGCCTTCTTTTTCAAAGATTGTAGCCAAGCTATCTCTTAAGTAGTCTAAAGCGTTTCGAAGAGGTTTTCTCCATTTTTGGTTCCAACCAGGATGACCGCCAGTTGAACATCCGCAGTCTTCCATCCATCTTCCAACACCGTGGAAACAACTCCAAGAAGATGCTTGTTTGATGTCTACTTCGTAATCACTTCTATGTAAATCTAAGTATTCTGCGTAGTTTGTGATTTTGAAACCTTCGTCTTCTGCTTTAATTTTTAATACATAAGACAAGGCCATATCTCCAAATTTTGTATGGTGACCGTAGCTTTCTCCATCTGTTGCGATATTTACAAGTTGTGGATAATCCCTTAATTCTGATACTCCTTCTTTTAATCGTTTGATGAATTTGTTTCCATCTGTTAGTAATTCATCGAATGCTACAGAACGTGAAATTGCGCCATCGTAGAAGAACAAATCAATAGATTTTTTAGGGTCACATTTTAGAGTATATTTGTAAGAACGAGCAGGGTCTATATTACCCCAGCTAACGTCTTGCCATTCTTTATCAGATGATTTTTTCATCTTTAAG
>JAFUPZ010000147.1 GCA_017472545.1 bacterium
GCCAACTTTGATTTCGCTAAAAAAAGAATTCCCAAACTCAAAAATAACTCTGGCACTAGAACCTAGAAGTAAAAGCATTAAAGACTTAACAAATATCATTGATGATATGATTTTTATTGATCCAAAAGGTGCTAACAAATATTTTGAAATGCTAAAATTACTAATCAAAGCTCGTCAAGGTAACTTTGATGTTGTAATTTCTTCAGGCGGAAATAAACTAATTAGCATTTTATTATTCTTAACAGGAATAAAAATTCGTTGCGGATACGATACAGGCAAATTTAGCAAAAAACTACTAACTCACGCAATGCCCTTGAATAAAAATCAATATGCGTGTGCGATGTATCACGACTTAATCAGAAATCTTACATCACACAATACAGAACTTCCACAAATTAATATTGAACAGAAAGAAAAACAAAAAAACACTGTACTTATTCATCCTGGAGTAAGTAAATTAAGCGTCCAAAAAGGATGCATAAAAACTATTACTCCTCAAATTTGGGCTGAAACAATTGACCTTTTAGTTGCAGAAGGTAAAAAGGTTCTTTTAGTTGGTGGACCTGACGATAAAGATTGCATCGATACAATATTAAAAAATGTACGAACTCAAAATTTTGAAAATCTATATGGCACAACAAAAAATTTAAAAGATTTAGCAGAGCTTATATCATCTGCGGAAAAATTTTTATGTTCAGATTCTGCACCGCTACACGTTGCAGTTGCAATGGGGGTAAAAACTTATGTAATCTTTGGTCCAACTGATGTTAACACTCTTATCCCAAAATCAGAAAATATTATACCAATTATGACAGACGATAATTGCCCACTAAAACCTTGTCTTTGGGCAAGACGCCAAACAACTTGCGATGAATTAAATTGTCTAAAAATCACCCCTCAGCAAATTGCTCAAACAGTCTGTGAAAAGTAATTGTTTAAAAATGTAAACAAATCCACACTACAAGCAATTTTTAAAAATAAAAAAACTTTATATACATGTAGGTAAGTGTACATAGGTTATTTTTATGGCTTATAGTGGTGTAGCAACATTAGGTTTCATAGGGACAAACGGCAATAAAGTCTTTGAAAAAGAGGACTGGACAAGAATCCCTGTGCTTACTGGACAAGTAATAAATGCTCTTGATGAAGCCTCAAACCTAAACTCACAACTTGCAGGCAAAACCTGTAAATTAATAACTACCTGCGAAAATATGGCAAAATCTGACAAATTATTTGGCAGTGTATTCAATGCTGGAAAATTTATTAAAAATAACATAAACCCACTTATTGTTGCTTCTGGAGTAACAAAAGTCGCACTTACCAAAAAAGAAGATAGAGAAAAAGCTTTTATAACAGAAGGCGGAATGCTTTGTGGTATGTTTTCAGCTGAAGGTTTTATGAAAAGAAACCTTGACGGTTATTTAGCAAAAATAACTTTCTTACCTAAAAAGATTCTACCAATTGTAAAAGGTGTAGTGTTCTTATCTGCCTCATTAACAGGTTCTTCATTAGGTAGAAAACTAGGCAAAGAAATTGCTAATATTTGGGATGTCCCACTAGATCCTGAGGCTCGTCTTGCAATGGAAAGTTCTCGAAAAAATCCAGATGAACTAAGCATTAAAGCTTAATCAATTTTCGCATTTATGTTATAATTTACCCAATAGGAAGGTAAATTATGACAACAATTAAAATTACAAAAATGCAAGGTTGCGGAAACGATTTTGTCATCCTTGATTATTCTGAATACGAAAAAACAAACTTACCAATGTCAGAATTGGCAAAAAAATTATGCAATAGAAATTTTGGAGTTGGTGCAGACGGAATGATTATTCCTGACACAAAACCAAATGACCAAACAGATATTGCTTGGCATTTTTATAACTCTGACGGAACAACAGCACAAATGTGTGGCAATGGGATGAGATGCTTTGCAAAATATGTTTATGACAAAAAACTCGTTGACAAAAAAGAGTTTAGCGTAAAAACACTTGCTGGAGTTATCAGACCAGAAATTCAAGAGAATGGAACAGTAAAGGTAAATATGGGTACTCCAATCTTAGAGGATGCAAAAATTCCTTTTTGTGGAGAAAAAACTGTTCAAATTAGAGATAAAAAATTTGATATTACACCAGTATCTATGGGAAACCCTCACTGCATAATATTCACAGATGAAGATCCTATGTCTTTAGCACAAAATTACGGTCCAGATATGGAAAAACATCCATATTTCCCAGAAAAAACCAATACAGAATTTGTCAAAGTTGTTTCTAGAAACGAAATTGATATGAGAGTATACGAAAGAGGTTGCGGAATAACATTAGCTTGTGGTACAGGAGCTTGTGCAAGTGTAGTAGCTTGCGTTTTAAATAACTTAACAGAATCTAAAGTTAAAGTAAACCTTCTAGGTGGGGCTGTAAACGTTGAGTGGTGCGGAAATCGCGAAAACCCAAATCAAAATATCTTCTTGATTGGACCTGCTGAATATAGCTTTGTTGCAGACTACATGTTGTAATAATTTATTTTTTCATGATAAGATTAAATCATACACTAGAAAAATAGTAAAAGGAGAAATATTGAAATGAAAACTTATGAATTATTAACTATATTCAAACCAAACTTAGATGCTGAAGAAGTTGATAAAGCAATCGAAAAACTTAACGCAACAGTTGTAGAATTTGGTGGAAGCGTTGCTTCTGTAGACAAAGCTGGAAGAAAAAAATTAGCTTATGAAATCGAAAACTTCAGAGATGGTTTCTTTGCTACAACAATTCTTTCAATGCCAGCTGACAAAATCGCTGAATTCAAAAGACAATTAAGACTAAACGACAGCTTACTTCGCACAATGTTTATGGAAGTATCAGCAAAAGCATCAGTTTAGTTTATACAGTTTCAAATATTGTAGAGATTCTTCGCTTTGCTCAGAATGACAAACGCTGAAGAATCCCTAACAAAAATATAAGGAATAAAAAATGACATTAGCAAAAGCAGTAGTTACAGGTATCGTATACAAAACTCCAAAAACAGGGTTTACACAAAACAATGTTGCAGTTTCATCATTTGTGTTAAATGTCGGTACCCAAGAAGAGATCTTAGTTAGAGTTATTTCAAAAAGACAATCTTTAGATGAAATCGTTCAAAACCTTTCTAAAAACCAAAAAGTTTTAGTTGAAGGCAGATTGCAAAACGGTGTTAGCAAAATGGACGATGGCACAGAAAAGAAAGTATTTGAAATTGAAGCTTCAACTATTGAACTTATGGGTGCTGGATCATCTGATGCAACTTCATCAGAAGACGGTGATATTCTAACATTTGGCGATCTGGAAGCTAGTGCAGAAGCTAACACAGACGTTTTGATGGACGATGAAGAAGTTCCGTTTTAGTCCTTGACCGGACGGGGCATTAAAAGAACATAAACAAAATGTCATTCTGAGGGAATAAAATGACCGAAGAATCCCATAAAATTAAAACAATTAGTACAAAATAATAAGGCTAGAAAGGCAAATTAGAAAAATGGCAAGACAAGAAGATAAGAAAAAACGTAAAAACTGCAGCTTATGCGCAGACAAAGTTACTTCTATCGACTACAAAGATGCTGCTAAATTAAAAAGATACTTAACTGAAGCAGGTAAAATCATCCCACGTAGAATCACAGGTAACTGCGCAGCTCACCAAAGAATGATTGCAAAAGCAATTAAACAAGCTAGAGAAGCAGCAATTATCAACTACGTTTTTGACTAATTAGTTGTAAATCAGGCAATACCTGACAGCACTATAAAAGGAGTTCCTTTTCAGAACTCCTTTTTTCTGCTTAATAAATAATTCTATTTATTTATTCTATGATTTAAGTACAAAATAAGTTCAGATAGTAAATTCCCAGAGGATAATCTTTTTAATAAAGATTCATCGTTACGAGATTCTTTAATTTCTTCCGCCTCTTCACGAATATTATCCTTGATTTCAACAACTAGTCCTTTTACCGAAAAATCTTTTTCTGCAGGTTGAGCATCTTCATCCTTATATGTCATATCAATAGGTTTTTTGGACTCAACACTATCTTGACGTTGAACTGTTTCTTGTGGTGGTAATGGTTTTGCAACATTTACCGAATCTACATGCATTTCTCCTGACATATCAATCTCCTTTCGTGTTTATTCTCAAAGCACACATTGCTTTATAGAGAAATAAAGTATTTTCTACAAAAGGAATTGCCACACCACTCCATATCATATCATATCATATCATATAGGGCATTATAGTTGAGTTTCAGCTATTCAAAAATTCATCTTCATAATTCTTTACAAAATCATTTACCCTAGTCAATATTTGCTACAGGGAACATCTGACGGTAAAACTTCACTAATTCCACATCGATGTCTGCGTAAACTGCAGTCTGGTCATCTTTAGCGTTTGCCAAAACCTGAGAAGTTGGTGCAATAATCATAGAATTACCAATCGCACAAACTTTGCCATTTATATCTTTTGTTTGATTAGACGAAACTAAATAAGCGTGATTATCAAAAGCGCGTACTCTATTTAGCGCAACATACATATCCTGAGCAAAAGCTTTAGCCTCTTTATCCTCATAAATTTCGACAGGAACAATCCACGCAACAGGTACAACAAAAATTTCAGCACCTTGTTTTGCCATTTGCTTAAACTGAACAGGATAACGAAGGTCAAAACATAAAGCAATACCAACTCTTGCAAAATCCAAATCCAAAACTACAATTTCATTTCCTGCTTCAACGTGCTCTCCTTCTGTTCCACCCATATAGTTGTATAAATGGATTTTGCGATATTTTCCGATAATTTCACCACATCTATTGATAACAAAACAGGTATTGTAGGATTTATCCCCAACACGTTCAATTACAGATCCTGCAACAATATTTGTATTATATTTTTTCGCAAGCTCTTGAATTTTTGCAATTGTTTCTCCACCATTTTCATCTTCTGGCATTTCATCAAAAGCTTTATGATTTACCCCAGTAGAGAAAAATTCAGGAAATACAACCAAATCTAACTTTCTATCAGAATGCTTTTTGATAAAATGCTCAACTTTTTTAAGGTTAATTTCCTTATCTCCAATCGTCGGTTTAATCTGTATATTTAAAATCCCTGCCATAGTTTCCTCTTTCTTTACAGTAATTTTAACATAAGGGTGAAAAAATTGACACGTTGTTATGTCTAGCCTAAAATTTAGGATATACATTTATTTAAAAAGGTTGAGGGATATGAATAGCACAATGAAAAAATATACGAAAGAAGAATTATTAAACTTATACAATTTACCACTTGAAGAATTATTAGCAGAATCTTCTAAATATATGTCAGATAAGGTTGAATTCTGTTCACTTATCAACGCTAGAAACGGTAAATGTTCACAAAATTGTAAATACTGTGCGCAAAGTTCACACTACAGAACAAATATTGAATCATATCCACTTGTTGAAATTGATGAAGTCGTAAAAGTTGCAAATGAAGCAAAAGCCAACCACGTTTCACGCTTTGCTATTGTTACAAGCGGAAAAACTCCTGACGAAGGTCGAGATTTTAAAATCGAACTTGAAATGATTAAAGAAATCAATAAAATTGAAGGTCTTTCTTCTTGTGCATCTATCGGAATTTTAGATGAAGAACAAGCAAAACAACTAGCCCAAGCTGGACTAAAACGCTTTCACCACAACTTCAACACTTGCCGTTCATATTATCCTGAAGTTTGCACAACTCACACTTGGGAAGACAGATTAAACACCTGCAAACTAGTGAAAAAATACGGCATAGAACTATGTTGTGGTGTAATTTTAGGTATGGGTGAAACCGTAGAACAACGTGTTGAAATGGCAATAGAATTAGCTGAAATCGAGCCTGATTCAATCCCAATCAATATTTTGATGCCAATCCCAGAAACTCCATTTGAAAATTACCACGACAAAATTGACGAAGAAAATGTTTTACGCACAATGGCAATCTTCAAAATTGCAAACCCTCAAGCAGTTGTTCGTTTTTGCGGTGGCAGAATGAGATTATCTCAAGAAAATCAAGAACTTGCCCTAAAAACTTGCGTTGAAGGTATTTTAGTAGGTAATTACTTAACAACAGTAGGTAAAGAACCAACAGACGATATTGAAATGGTTTCAAAAATCGGCAAAATCTTGAAATAATCCTATTAAAAGTTGATAAAAAATTTTAATAATTCCTGTATAATTCCAATATTGGTAATTATAGAGGTTTGAACAATGGCAGTAAGCAAGGAATTATTAGCACGCTACAAAGAATTAAAAGCTCAAGGGGTAAATGTAACCCTAAGCGAACTTAAAGCACAACTTGAAGCTGAAAACAATAATAGTAATAATGAATTGCCTGTAACAGAAGCACCAAAACCAACAGGTTTTGCAGCTTTATCAGCTTGCCAAAAACAAGAACCTGAGCCTGTTCAAACGTACAATGAACCAACTTACAATGAACCTCAACAAGAAAATTCTTGGTCTAATTCATATTACTCACAACCAGAACAACCTCAATATGAAGCCCCAACAGAAAGTTATACAAGCTCTTTTGAATCTGCTGGTTCAAGTATGATGCAATCTAGTTCAATTGAAAGCTATTCTTATGGAGGTTCAACATACAATGAGCCTTCTTATTCTGAGCCTCAACAATCATATTATCAAGAACCTCAACAACCAACATACACTGAACCTCAGCAAACTTATTATCAAGAACCAGTTTACCAACAACCTCAGCCTGAACCTGTATATCAACAGCCTGAACAAACCTATTACCAACCTGAACCTCAACCAACTTATGAACAACCACAGGTTCAATCACAACCTTATACAGGAAATGTAAGCCCAAATAATACTGTCGATACAAGTGCTTATAATAGTAATTTCAATGCAAACTTTGGCTGGGATACATCAACAACACAGACAACACAAACTATTGAACAACCAAAAGCTAAATATACAGGTAATTTACCACCACAACCACCAAGTTCATTCTTTGGCCCATCAGTTGTCGATGAGAAATCCCCTCTCCCTAACCCTCTCCAGCAAGGGGCGAGGGAACAAAACAAATATTGTTTAATCGGTTATCCTTTAGGTCATTCTTTATCAAGCTATATCCACAATGCAGGGTTTAAAAGTATTGGTATTGAAACAGAATACGAGATATTAGAAACACCACCAGATGATTTGGTTGATAGAATTAAATATCTAAAATACAACGGCTATGCAGGATTTAATGTAACTATCCCTCTTAAATTACCAGTTACATTATTCTTAGATACTGTTGATTCATCAGCTGATTTAGTAGGAGCTGTAAATACTGTTGTTATAAATCAAGACAAAACTCTAAGAGGTTATAACACTGATGTTATAGGATTTAGAAATGCAATACCTGCAGATTTTAACCTAATTGGCAAAACCGCAGGGGTATTAGGTACTGGAGGAGCAGCAAGAGCTGCAATTGTTGCACTTGCACAAAGCCAAGTGAAAGAAATTAAAATATACACAAGAAACATTCCAAATTGTTCAGAATTATTAAATTACTTACGCCGCAAGTTCCCACTTGTAGAGTTCAATGTTTACCAAATCGAATACATTAGAGATTTATCAAATATACAAATTCTTGTAAACACAACTCCAATCGGTATGCAAGGCAGAGCTGCTGATATGACACCAGTTGAAGAAAATGAATTAAAAACTCTACCTCAAGGCGCATTGGTTTATGATGTAATTTACAATCCTAAGAAAACAATTTTATTAAAACTTGCAGAGAAAAATGGTTACAGAACAATCAATGGAGTTGATATGTTCATCCACCAAGCACTTGCAACTGAAGAAATCTGGACTGGTAGAACTCCAAACTTTAAAGACATGAAAATTGCAGCTTTGGAAAATCTATAATTTAAGCTTCTTGTTCTGGTTCAATTTTATATGAACACCCTAACTTAGAACAAGCGACTACAGTGCCTTTTTTAAGCTGTTTTTTAACCAACAAACTACCACAAGTTGGACAAGTTTCTCCTGTTGGTTCGTTCCAAAGTACAAAATCACAATCAGGGTACTTATCACAACCATAGAAAACTGTACCACGTTTTGATTTACGTTCAACAATTGTACCTTTACCACATTTTGGACAAGTTACACCTGTTGATTTTCTGTATGGTTTACGATTTTTACAATCAGGATTTATGCACTCTGTGTACTTGCCATAAGGCCCATTTTTCAAAACAGTATCAGCACCACATTTATCGCATTTTTCTCCAGTGACTTCACGAACTGGCGCCTCTGCATTTTCATTTACACCCTCTTCTTCCATTTCCTGCATAACATTTAGTGACATTGCAGTCTTGCAATCAGGGTATCCTGAACAACCTAAGAATTGAGAACCTGTTTTGCTTGAGCGTAAAACCATTGGTTTGCCACAATTTGGACAAGTTACTTTTGTTTCTATAGTAACTTTTTGTGCTGTTTTCATTACAGCATTTACTTCTTCCATAAATGGAGCATAAAAATCTTGTAAAACTTTTACCCAAACTGCTTCTTTTTCAGCAATTTTATCCAGTTTCTCTTCCATACCAGCTGTGAATTTGTAATCCATAATATCTGAGAACTGTTCAACTAATTGTTTTGAAACAGTACGTCCTAAAAGTGTTGGACGAAGAGCTTTGTCTTTTTTCTCAACATATTTTCGTGTCTGAATTACCGTAATAATTGTTGCATAAGTAGATGGACGTCCAATTCCGTATTCTTCCAGTGCCTTAACTAACGATGCTTCATTGTACCTTGGAGGAGGTTGAGTAAAGTGTTGTTTTGGATTAATTTTCTTAGAAACAACTTTATCGCCCTTGTTCAAATCAGGAATTTTAGCATCAGTTGCTTGTTCTTCGTCATCTTCTGCGTCATTATAAAGAGTTAAGAAACCATCAAAAGTAACCTTACTTGTACCAGCTCTTAGAATATAATCACCTGATGTAATTTCAATTGTCTTGTTTGCAATTTCAGCAGGAGCCATTTGGGAAGACATGAATTTTTCCCAAATCAATTTATACAATTTGTATTGATCATTATCTAAGTATTTTTTAATACTTTCAGGTGTTCGTTCAGGATATGACGGACGGATAGCTTCGTGAGCATCTTGAACATTTTGTTTGCCTTTTACATAACTATTTGCTTGCTCTGGATAATACTTTTCGCCATAATTTTCTATAATAAAATCATGTGCCATATTTTGAGCATCATCTGAAACTCTGACACTATCTGTTCTCATATAAGTAATCAAACCGACTGGAGTCCCATCAATTTCTATACCTTCATATAGTTTTTGCGCAACTTGCATTGTCTTTTGAACTCCAAAACCAAGTTTTGAAGATGCTGCACGTTGCATAGTTGAGGTAATAAATGGAGCTGTCGGTTTGCGTTTTGTAGTTTTTTGAGTAACTTTTGAAATTTCATATTGAGTTTGAGGATTAGTCAAATAATCTACAATCGCTTGAGCTTCTTCTTTATTTTTAATATTTTTATCAACAGTTTTGCCTTTTATTTTAGATAATTCAGCTTCAAATTGTTTACCGTCTTTATCCAAAAGAGCGTGAATTGACCAATATTCTTGAGGAATAAATTTTTCAATTTCTTCTTCTCTTTCGCAAATCATACGAAGTGCAACAGACTGTACACGACCAGCTGAAAGGTTTCTGTTACCAATTTGTTTCCACAAAACAGGAGATAATTTGAAACCTACAAGTTTATCCAAAATTTGTCTTGTTTGTTGAGCTTGAACCATATCCATATCAATACTACGAGGATTTGCAACAGAATGCTTAACCGCTTTTGGTGTAATTTCGTTGAATACAATTCTACAAATCTTTTCATCTGGCACTTTTAGAATTTGTCTAACGTGCCATGCAATAGCTTCTCCCTCACGGTCAGGGTCGGATGCAAGGTATATTTTATCAACTTTTTGAGCTAATTCGTTTAGAGTTTTTACAACTTTTTGTTTACCTGGGATAATCTCAAATTTAGGTTCAAAGTTATTATTAACATCAAACCCTAAATTATCAGTCGCAACATCTTTTGTCGGCAAGTTTCTAATATGACCATAGCTTGCTTCGATTTGAAATTCATTACCCAAAATCTTTTTAATAGTTTTAGATTTTGCAGGCGACTCTACTATTACTAACGATTTTTCTTTTGATTTAGTTTCTGCCATTTATCTTCTTCTCTTTATACCTTTGCGTATCTATCCCCGCCGCATTGCTTTATTATGCCCTTAAGCTCCATTGTTGTCAAGTTTATTAGCAAGTCATCAATTTTCATGCC
>JAFUPZ010000148.1 GCA_017472545.1 bacterium
CTGCTGGTGGAGTATCAACAACTTGAAGTTCAACGTGAGCAGGAATATCAACACCAATGATTTTACCTTCATGCATAAGAATCATAATGTTCATATTTTCTTTTAAATATTTAATACCGCTACCAATTTGAGCTTCAGCAACGTGTAATTGGTCATAGCTTTCGTTATCCATCATAACGTATTCTGCACCTTCTTTGTAAAGGTATTGCATTTCACGTCTGTCCAAAGTAGCTTTTGCAACTTTTTCACCAGCTCTGAAAGTTTTTTCCACAACTTGACCTGTAATAACGTTTTTAAGTTTAGATCTTACAAAAGCTGCGCCTTTACCAGGTTTTACGTGTAAAAACTCTACAACTGACCATAAACCGTTGTCTAACTCAACTGTTAAACCTGTTTTAAAATCGTTTACTGAAATCATATTTTTCCCCTTTTTAAAGTAATCTTCTTCTTTTGTGTTCATATACTAACACAAACATCGATTTTTTCAAAATTCTTTTACATTATGTAAATTTAGTAGCAAAAAATAAATTTTTTAAATATTATAATATTACTGAAGGAAAAAAGGAGTGTATAAATATGAAAATTTCTGCAATCAGCAACACTTGTTGCCCAAAACCTCGTTTTACAGCTAATGATAAAAACGAGTACGAAAACCCAATTAACAGAGGTACAGAAAAAGGTTTAGCAATTTTAGGTTCAGTTGGTGGTAGTACTTTAGCAGGTTTAACAGCTGCAGGTATCGGTAGCTGCTTTATCAAAGCTGGCGCTAAGAATAGAGCATTCAAACTTACTGGTATTGGTGCTGCAATCGGACTTATCACAATGGCCTTAACTTTACCTGCAAAACTTTACGACACAAAAGTTAGAGCATTTACAAGAGAAAAAGAAATGGATGTATTCACTAGAGATAGAGAATTAAAATCAAATATCTTAGGTGAAGTTAACAAAGAAGTTCAAGACGAAGATGTTGATTTAGACACAAAAATCAACCACTACACAACAGTTCAAATGGCAAATAACGGAAAAGGACTACTTGTTAAAGGTGCATAATAAATGAGAGTAAATCCTGTCAAAAGTTATCATACATTTGGCGCAACCAATCCACAAACTCAAAAACAAAACAGCAAAGATACTAACCCAATTTCAAAAACTGGAGAAAAAGCAAAACTTGCACAAGCTACATTTATTGCAGGATTAGGCTTTGGAGCTAAGTTATTGTTTGAGCTTATGGATGGGGAGTTTATTGTTGAAGATCTTGGTAATGCTGCAGAAAAAATTGTAGATAAACAGCATAAAAATGCATCTTCTAACAAAAGACTTTTATTGCAATTTGGAGCCTTTGCAGGACTTCTTGCGATGTTTATAGGAGGGGTTGCAATCTTATATACACTCTTTAAATCTCCAAACATCAACTATGAAGGTAACGTAAACGCATATAAAAAAGGAAAAGATATGGACGTTTACATAAAAGGTAACCAAATAGAAAAAGAACTTTATACTCAAATGAACGATAAAGCAAAAGTTGCAACAGATAAGGAAAAAGCTAAATTACAAGAGCAATACATGAAAATGCAAATGGCAAAGAACAGAGTTCCTGATTTTGTCAAACAGCTTTAATTAATAGTTTTTCATGATAGGATTTAAATATGATAGAAAGATATTCAAGAAAAGAAATGGCAAAAATTTGGGAACTTGATTCCAAATTTGATTATTACTTGCAGGTAGAACTTGCTGTATGTGATGCTTATGCACAACTTGGAACAATTCCAGCGGAAGCAGCAAAAGAGATTAGAGAAAAAGCCTCTTTTTCGGTTGCAAGGATTGATGAAATTGAACGCGAAGTTCGCCATGATGTTATCGCATTCTTAACTTGCGTTAACGAAAGTTTGGGCGATTTGGGACGTTATGTTCACGTTGGTTTAACAAGTTCTGATGTAATCGATACAGCTTTTGCTTTACAAATCCAAGATAGCGGAAAACTTATTCTTGAAGATTTAGAAAAAACTATTGCAACACTAAAAAATTTAGCGAATGAACATAGAACAACAATCTGTATCGGACGCTCACACGGAATCCACGCAGAAATTATGACATTTGGCGCAAAACTTTGCTCTTGGATTGATATTTTAGAACGCCAAAAAGATAATTTCACACACGCATTAGACCAAATTAGAGTTGGACAGATTTCTGGACCTGTTGGAACTTACAGCAATATTTCAACTGATGTTGAAAAAATCACTTGCCAAAATTTAGGCCTAAAGCCAGCTAGAATCTCAACTCAAGTTATCGCAAGAGATTATCACGCATACTTTATGCAATCATTATCTTTAATTGCAAGCGTACTCGAACAATTTGCAACAGAAATCAGACACTTGCAAAGAACAGAAGTTATTGAACTTGAAGAAGGTTTTGGCAAGGGGCAAAAAGGTTCTTCTGCTATGCCTCACAAGAAAAACCCTGTCCTAAGTGAAAACTTATGCGGTTTGGCTCGTGTCGTTAGAGCAAATTCAATAGTTGCACTAGAAAACATTCCACTTTGGCACGAAAGAGATATTTCTCATTCTTCAGCTGAACGTATAATCTTTCCTGATAGCTTAACTTTGGTTGATTTTATGCTAAACAGATTTAACGGATTGATGGAAAATATAGTTGTTCACAAAGATAATATGCTTAAAAACACTGACAAATTCGGTGGAATTGTTTTCTCTCAAAAAGTTTTATTATCACTTGTTGCAAAAGGTTTAACAAGAGAAGATGCTTATGTAATTGTTCAAAGAAACGCTCTTGATGCGTTCCAAAATCACGGAGATTTCAAAGCTAACCTATTAAAAGATAATGAAGTTTTAAATCTTCTTACACCAGATGAAATCGAACAAATTTTTGATAAACAAGCATTTTTAAATAACATTGATGAAATTTATTCAAGGATATTATGATTATATCGTCATCCTGAACTCGATTCAGGATCTATCAATGTCAATTAAATTGATAGATTCCGGATCAAGTCCGGAATGACAATTACATATTTACCCCTAATCTGCGATAAACTCAGCCAGAACGACGTTGCTAACAAGTATTCCTTGTTCTGTTAGAGCATATCCTTGTGGAGTTTTTGTGATTAAATTTAGCCCTTCATATTTTTTCAATACATCATTGTATTTTTCTTCAAAATCTATATTGTATTTTGTATTGATTTGGGCTACATTTACCCCTTGCATCTTGCGAAAACCTAAGAATATTTCTTCTTCTAATTGTTCTTGAGGAAGTACAAGATGAGAGTCTTTGTGAGTCAAAGGATCGTTTAGATATTCTTCAATAGTTTCAACATTTCCATAACGAACTCCATTTACATATCCATGCGCACCAACCCCAAAACCGTAGTATTCATCATTATTCCAGTAAGTTAAATTATGACGAGAATTAAATCCTTTTTTAGAAAAATTACTCACCTCATAATGCTCAAACTTCAAATCTTTCATTGTTTGAATTGCACCTAAATACATATCGGCTTGCTCATCATCATCCGGCAGGTTATCAGGCATATTGTCATAAAAATAACAACCATCCTCGATTTTTAGCCCATATAATGAAATGTGCTGAACACACAAATCAACTGCCATTTTTAAATCCTTTAAAAAACTCTCAATCGTCTGATTTGGCAGACCATAAATAAAATCTAAACTAATATTATCAAACCCAACATCCTGTGCCACTTTCACTGCATCTATAACTTGTCCAGCGTTATGACGGCGATTTATTTGTCTTAAAAGCACATCATCAAACGTCTGACA
>JAFUPZ010000021.1 GCA_017472545.1 bacterium
CCCGTAAGCCGTGTTCTGTTTTAGATAATCATCTATCTGGTATTAGGATTGCTCCTAATCTCTAGCGATTTTTCCGAAGTTGGCGAACAACCTTTATAACCTTCGATTCAATCTTGCATCCGACCGGGGTTTACCTAGCTGGTACCTCTCGATACCACTGGTGAAGCTCTTAACTCACCGTTGCACCATCGCCTGTGACATAAAGTCCATCGGCAGTCTTCATTTCTGTGGCACTATCCACCGACTCACATCGTCCGGAGTTTCTCCGGCGGCCTGTTCTGGGATGCACGGACTTTCCTCACCTTGTGGGCGCGATTATCCGACTACTTTATAATTATTCATCCTCTTCGTTAGAGTTTTTAGAACTTGTGATGTTTCTGTTAACTTTAACTGCGTTGATAGCCCATTCGTCATCTTCATTGATAACAATTTGACCATTACCTTTGATTGTTACTTGGAATCTATCAAAGCCGTTTTCTCTGTTTTTACAATTTGCATCATCACCTGTTCCAAGTGCATCTTTATATGATTTACCTTTGTGACCGCAATTTGGTTCGTCACGACCATTAACATCGACTGTTAAATTTATTGAACCGCCGCCAGCTGAAGCTTTGTTGAAAGCTTTACCAGAAAATGCCCAGTTAATACCATCAGCAGTTTCGAATTTGTCGTCAACAGTATCGTTGCCTAATCTATCTTCAAATAAAGTGATGAATTTTGTGTTAGCATCTCCTTCTGTATCAATGTTTCCTGACCATTTTGTACAGTTAGGGTTTCCAAATCCATCATCAAAGCCAATTCTTTTGTTGATAAGAGCGGATGTTCTATCTGGATAGCACGCTTCATCGTTAATAAGGTCACTTACTACGGTTTGCATTGTATAATATGCGCGTTTCGCCATAAGTATGTTTTGGTTAGGCATTAAGTTAAAAATAACTGGTAGTAATATTGCACAAAGTATTGATATTACACCTAATGCAACCAAAAGTTCTGTTAGCGTAAAGGCGTTATTTGATCTTTTCATCTTTTAATCCTCAACTCTATAATGATTTACATCCTTCATTATATCATGTTGGGTTGTATTTTTCAACACAATATGCTATAATAGTAGTATTGTAGGCGTTTAAATAAGAGGTACAAATTTCGAGCGGATTGTAAAAGTTTGTTTACATAGTAGCAAAATAATCCGTTCAGACGAGTTAATAACACATCACGCATTTTATAATGTGTAGGATATTATGAACACGGAGATTTAGGAGTATTTTATATTCTTAAATTGATGTAAAGGGTTAGAAACTATGGTCGATAACAGATCTGCAGGTTTCTTTGGTATAGGCGGGGCTTTTAATTTCAAAAGCGGAGATATATCAGGAACAGCTGCAAAATTATCAGATGATAAAATGGGCCAAGGTGGCGAATATTTCTCTCAACGTGGTGGAGAGGAAGAAGGTATGCCTGCTCAACAAAATCAATATATGGACCAAAGTGCGGTGCTTCGTGCAACGCTTAATTCCCTTGCTATGATGAATGTTGCGAACGTTTTAAACGCTAAAAAACGTAAAGCTGTTTTGGATGAAGAAGATAAAATTACAGAAGATTTGAAAGAAATTTTGAGAGTTAAAAAACTTCAAAATATGTACAATATGTCTACAGATGATGAAGATACAGTTGAAGAATATTAATTTCTTCTATCTATTTTTTGTAAATTCCATTTTTTGTACTATTGAACTTTAAAAAAAAGTGTAGTTTAATTGTCTTAAGTCAGGTATTTAGGAAGCGATTATTATGTTGGAAATCACTAAAACTCAAGACAACGGTACCCTACAAAAATTAAATCTAAACGAAGCTGTATCAGGTTCTTGGTTCAACTTGATAAGTCCAACTCGTGAAGAAGTTCAACAAGTTGCACTTGTTTTAGGTTTAGATGAAAGCTTCTTAAATAATTCACTGGACGCGGACGAGTTATCTCGTATGGAATTTGAGGACGGAAACCTCTTAATCATTACTAACGTACCAGTTATGGATGAGGAAGGTAATTTTGATACTTTGCCTTTGGGTTTAATTTTTACACCTGAAAGCATTATTACAGTTTGTTCTCATGAAAATAAAATTATCAATTCTTTCAACGAAGATACTGCAAAATTCTTTGATACAAGACATAAAGCTCATTTTATGTTGAATATCTTGTTTAGAGCTGCAAAATTTTATTTAAGATATTTGAATATTATCAATAAACAAACTGAGAATATTGAAGATTCATTGAGAAAAACCACTCATAACAAAGCTTTGTTCCAGTTGATGGAAATCCAAAAATCTTTAGTTTACTTCACAACTGCGTTAAAAGATAACCAGCTTGTGTTGCAAAAACTTTTGAGAATGGTTAATGCACCGTCATTGCAAAGAATTTTGAAATTCACAGAAGATGATATTGATATGTTGGAAGACGTAATCATTGAAAATAAACAGGCCGCTGAGATGGTTGAAATGCACAGAACAATTCTTGAAAGTATGATGGATTGTATGGCATCAATTATTAATAACAATTTGAACTTAGTAATGAAATTCTTGGCAGCAATTACAATTATTATGTCAATTCCTACAATGATAGGTAGCTTCTGGGGTATGAACGTGCCTATGCCGTTTGGCTCAAACCCTCTAGGTTTCTTGTTTGTAATTACTATTTCTGTTGTTGCAACTTGTATTGTTGCAATCTTCTTTAACAGAAAAGGTATGATGTAAGTTTATGTTGACCACGATTTGTGCATTGATATTTAGGATTTTTTCAAATCCTATTGCCAATATGCTGCAAAAGTCACTATCAGAGCGCCATTCGGCAGTTTTGATTAATTTGTATTCGTATGGGTTATTAAGTTTGGTTTGTGCAGGAAGTCTTTGTTTTGCTGATTATAACTTAATTTCATACGGTTTAGATTTCTGGGGGTATGTATTAGTTGCAGGTTTTTTGTGTACTTTGGGTACTGTTTGTTTAATAAAAGCGCTTCAATGTGGCGAGTTATCTGTATTAGGTCCTATTAATTCGTACAAATGTCTTGTGGGGCTTTTGTTTGGGTTTGTGATACTGGGAGAAGTTCCAAATGCGATAAGTATTATAGGTGTATTACTTATTATATGTGGAAGTTGGTTTATTTTTGATACTGTACAAGAAGGGTTCAGTTTCAAGCTATTCAAGCGAAAGGACATTATCCTAAGATTTTGTGCATTATTTTTGACTGGAGCTGAAGCTGCGGTTTTAAAAAAGATAATTTTAATGTCTTCTCCAGAAGAAAGCTTTATATTATGGTGTTTTTCAGGATTTGTATTTTCAGCACTTCTTATGATTTTGTTTAAAAAGAAAATACAGCCGTTTTTTAAAAAAGATTTGTTTGCGATTTTGATAATTGCTATATGCTTAGGCTTAATGCAATATTCTACCAATTTGGTGTTTAAACGCTTGGATGTGGGCTTATCTTTGGCGCTATTTCAGTTATCAAGTATTGTTGCAATAGTTTTTGGGTATAAGGTTTTTAAAGAAAGTAATATAGTAAAAAAACTTATTGGCGCAATAATAATGATTGTTGGTAGTTGTTTAATTCTACTTTAGGTAATCGTCAAATTTTTTGATATGAACGGTATAACCGCACCCTTCATGTAATTTCCCAGGGTATGAGATTTTCTTAGCGGGGTATTTTCGGCACATTCTTGGGCGGTGCTTGTAATCAGAGCATAGTCCTTCTGGGGTAACAAGTTTACAGGCAAAAATTAGGTTTCCTTCTTCATCTCTTCCTTTTATATAAAATCTTTTGTAAGTTGGAAAGATTTTTTGCATTATTTCGAATTCTTTTTCTGTATAGGTATCAACGCTATACATATAGTTGCAACATTTTCCGCATTTTTTGCATTCTCCAGTGATTTTGTAGGTTAATCTTTCTGGTACAAAATATGATAAAAATTCGTAAAATATTGATTTTATTAAGTCTAACATGGTTTCAATCTATTACAAAAATGTGTAAAATTAAATATTAATATTTATATTATAGAAGAATTTTGTGTATAATAAAACTATGAAGAGATTAAATAATGTCAGAGTATATGCGTGGGTTGAGTTTGCAATTTGGCTTGTAATCGTGGCCATTATTGTTTTTGGCATTAGATATAATCAATATAAACACCAAAAACAGTATAAAACATACCAAATTTTTATGGAAGATGTTGATGGATTGATTGTTGGTTCTCCTGTTAAGTTTTTGGGGGTACAGATTGGTCATGTAAAAAAGATTCAAATCGTATCTTCTGATGTTTATATCAAATTCATTGTTGAAAAGGATGGTTTAGTATTACCTACTGGTTCAATTGCTACGGTTGAGGCATTTGGGTTAGGTGGTTCAAAGGCTTTGGAAATTTATCCACCTGATAAAAACAATCCTACTGATAAAATTATTCAAGCTAAAGATCCAACACGTTTAAGTAAGGTAATGTCTTTGTTTGATGATATATTTAGAGGCTTAGATTCAATTATTACTACATTAGATTATTCTGCAAGTCAGTTTGAATTTACATCAAGTGGAACAGTTCCCAAAAATGTAATTGAACCTGTTGAAACGGTAAAATTGTTGGATCAAGTAAACAAGTCGTTAGATTCTGTTATCAAAACAGAGAAGGAATTTATGGCACCTTTCAAAAAGGGAAAATAAAAAAGAATAGGGGTTAATATGAATTTAGACAAGGTTAGAGTTATTGATAATCCAGTAGTGGCACTAAATTTATGTACTATGCGAGATAAAAATACTGATAGCCAAGGGGTTAGAATTGCGACTAGAAAAATCACAAGATGCCTTTTGTACGAGGCAGCAAAAAATCTTCCACTAGTAGAACAGGATGTTACAACACCTTTGACAACATTTAAGGCAAGAACGGTTGATCCAGATATAGAATTGATTATTTCCCCAATATTGAGAGCTGGTTTAATCTTTACAGATGAAGCTATTGATATTTTGCCTCAGGCGACAATTCGTCATATTGGGATGTATAGAGATGAAACTACATTAAAACCTGTTTGGTATTACAATAAAGTCCCTATGGATGCAACAAATCCTGAAAAATTTTATATTTACATTACAGATCCAATGCTTGCGACAGGCAATTCTTTACTTGCAGCAATTGATTTGTATGCAAGCAAAGGTATTCCTGTTGAAAATATTAAGTGTATTTGTATAATTGCCGCTCCAGAGGGTATAAAAAATATTCAAAAGCATTATCCTGATATTGAAATTATTACAGCCGCAATTGATGACCATTTGAATGAAAAAGGTTATATTGTACCTGGTATGGGTGATGCTGGGGATAGGATTTTTAATACATAGTGTAGGAATGTAAAATTTTTTAACATATTTATCGGTATCATTAAAGTTTTGATTTAGTGGTGCCGATAATTGTTTTGTGTGTACTTTTATTGGAGAAAGTAAAATGGTATTCCAAAACGTAAACGGAACAAAATCAACAACAGGTACAACTTCAACATCGTCAACTACAGGGACTAGAAATTTCCCTGACAACAAGATGTTGCAAAAAGCTGCTGAGGAATTAAAAATTTCTGTTGAAGATTTGAAAGCCCATCTTGAAAAAACAGGTGTTGCTAAAGGTAAAGGGATTTCTAACTTGGCAATTACTGTAAATCAGATGAATATGAAAGCTTTTTGTATTTTAAATGGCATTGACTATAATAGTTGGCGTAGTTATAACGTAAAAAGTGGAGAACAATTTTTTGTTATAAATAATCCTGCTCAGTATGTTGGGGCTTCTACAAGTAGCAAACCAGCTTCAAAACCTGAACCAAAACCAACAACTGTTGCAACCTCTGCAAGGGCTGCGGTAGCTGGAGCTGTGCAAGATTCTGCAAAAACTGAGGAAGCAAAACCTGCCCCAAAAGCTGATTCGACAGAAAAGAAAGGTTCCGTTGATACTTCAAAAGTTGAAGCTGCAAGAGATACATCTGCAACAAAACAAACTTCTGCTATTGATAACAGAAAAGAATGGGGTTCAGATTATACTCCAGATGAATTGGGTGTTGCAATTTATAAATTTGCGGATGAAAACTCAAAATCTGCAACAAAAGCAGCTTTTCAGGATTTGATTCATCAGATTAATTCAAAGAATGCTGCTGATGTTATTTTGAAATATAATAATAACCCTGAAAATAAAGATGAAAGTTTACTGAATACTATCATGAGCGAATATGGCGGAGATGGTGATGGTAAAGTTCGTAAAGAGTTAGTTATGCATATTTATGATGCATTAGCCAAACAAACAAATGCAGACCCAGCTCATAGAGCAAAATTTGAGGCTGAATTTGATGC
>JAFUPZ010000022.1 GCA_017472545.1 bacterium
CAGCATTAGGTATTAGACATTCTAAAACTTCCAAAGATTCAAATCTTGATAAAAATGCATAAAATTAAAGCCGACCATAATGGTCGGCTTTTTTGGTTGTGTGTAGAAAGTAAATTAACCAAAATATCTTTTTAATAATCCATCGAAACCTTTGCCGTGACGAGCTTCGTCTTTAGCCATTTCGTGAACTGTATCGTGAATTGCATCATAACCCAATTCTTTTGCTCTGATTGCAATTGCTAATTTACCGTCGCAAGCACCGTGTTCTGCTTCAGCTCTTAATTCTAAGTTTTTCTTAGTTGAATCAGTAACAACTTCGCCTAACAATTCAGCAAATTTTGCAGCATGTTCTGCTTCTTCAAACGCATATCTTTTAAATGCTTCAGCAACTTCTGGATAGCCTTCTCTTTCAGCTACTCTAGACATTGCTAAATACATACCAACTTCTGTACATTCGCCATTGAAATGAGCTCTCAAGCCTTCCATAACTTGAGCATCTTCAACAACACCGTCACCTACTTTATGTTCACAAGCATAAGTTTTTGCTCCACCACCAACTTCTTTGAAAGTTGTAGCGCCACACAATGGGCATCTTTCTGGAGCTTTATCTGCTTCTGTTGACCAACCACATACTGTACATACGTATTTCATGATTACCGCCTTTCATTAAAAATTATTTTCTCATTTCTTACATGACTAATTATAGCAAATTAAATTCATTTTGTAAAGTGGTAATTATTATCATTTTTTCTGAAAACAATTATTGTTACATAACTATACATTTGCTCCGCCATCATTTTTTATTTTTTCGATGACTTGTTTTGAACCCTCAATTGAATTTGTATAGCCTAAAACATACTCCGTAGCTTCTTGATCTCTTGCAACTGCTTCCTGAAGAGAAATAATTGATTCCATTGACAGACTTTTTACATCATCATTATTTTCAAAAAGATATGACTTGAAGCGTTTTTGAGTTTCATAATCAAATCCTGGCAAATCTGATTTTAAAGAATACCAACGGTAAAAATGATGTAGCATATAATATTTATCGATAACTCCAGGTCTTAATAAAAACATTGGCTCAGTTTTAAATTTCAAACCTTGCCCTGTAACTATCCCCAAAACAAAGGCTTCTAAACCACGTTTTTCACAGATTAGACCCTCTTCTTCCTTTAAGACATTCAAAATCTTATCAGCATTATTAATTCTATACACAGGTGTTTTTGTAGATTTTATATAACCCAAAAGTTGTTCAGGGTCACAGTTTGTTTGTTTTACTATCGCAGTTACATTTTCTTTAACTTCCTCTACTGTTTTTAAAGTTTGACTGTTCAGAGTTAAATCTGCAGCAGTCCCAAGAACGTGTTTTGAAGTTTTGTTAGTAAAACTTTGCTTTGTTGTTTTTTGCAATTTTGCTTGCAAGTCCTTTTCTTTTAAAGAGAGGAAAAAATATTTAATATTTTTAATAATATCTTTCATACTCAAATTATAATCTAGCTACAATAATAATCACACATCCAAACATATGAGAAAGGGAGCTTCAAAAGCCCCCTTCTTATATTTTATTCTATGTTAAAGTGTATGATAACAAGTAATTCAAAATAGTTCTAAGCCCTACACCTGATGCACCTTTTGAAAATTCTCTTTGAGGTTTTTCCAAAAATGCAGTACCTGCAACATCAAGATGAACCCAGCGAACATCATCTGTTACAAATTCTTTCAAGAACATGCCAGCAGCAGAAGCGCCACCATATCTTGAACCGGTGTTTTTCATATCAGCAACATCACTGTTCATATTATCACGATATTCTTGCCACATAGGAAGTTGCCAGAATTTTTCACCAACATATTCTCCTGATTTTATAATATCTTTTATGAACTCTTCGTTATTACCCATAATACCTGAAGCTGCAGAACCTAGAGCAACCATACATGCACCAGTCAATGTTGCAATATCAATAACTTCATGAACACCAAGTTCACACGCATAACAAAGAGCATCAGCAAGGGTTAAACGACCTTCAGCATCTGTATTATCAACTTCAATCGTTTTACCATTCTTTGCAGTTAGAATATCACCAGGTTTATACGCAGAACCTGAAGGCATATTTTCACAAGCTGCAATAATAGCATGAACTTCTACATGAGGTTTTAATTTCCCAATAACACTCATAATACCTAATACACAAGCGGCACCTGACATATCATCTTTCATATTTAACATTGAAGCCGCAGGTTTAATATCCAAACCTCCACTATCAAAACATAAACCTTTACCTACAATCGCAATTTTGCGTCTTGCATATTCTGGGATATATTTTATATGAATAAATTTTGGTGGATTTACACTACCTTGCGCAACCGCCAAATATGCACCCATACCCATTTCACGGATTTGAGCTTCGTCATATACAGTTGCTTCAACACCTTCAAAACTACAAGCAAGCTCGGCTAATTTCGCAGGATTTGCAAATGATGCAGGCTCATTTGCCAAATTTCTTGCAAATTCTAAACCTTGTGCAATAGTTGCAGCTTTATAAACTTTATCTGTAACATTTGAAATATACAATTCAGAAATTTTGTGTTCTTTTTTAGTTTTATATTTATCAAAATGATAGTTCGCAATTTCAGCACCCAAAATTACTGGAATATCAAAATCTAAATTAGAAGAAATATCAAACGCTATAGTTTTAGCTTTTAACTCTGCACATTTTTTTACAGCCTTAGCAATTCCTTCTCTGATAATATTATCATCAACACTTTGCTCTTCACCAAAACCAACAGCTAAAACATAATTTGATGGAGCTTCACCATGAGTGTGAATTAAAAAAGTTTCCCCAGCTTTTCCTTTGAATGTATCTGGAGCAAACTTATTAATTAACGGATTTGATGTTAATTCATCAACAAATTTATTCACAATAAGAACATCACATTGGATTTCTTTTGTATTTTCTACAACCTTAATTTCCATAATAAACTCTCCTTTTTTCGGCTTTATTATAGCATTAATTGAAAAGGTTGAAATAGTTCGAGTAGTTGAATTATCTAACAGATTTTTGCTGTTCTGAGTTTAATGAACTAATAGCATACGAACGCAAATCATAAGCCTGCATATTTTTATCATCTAATTTTATAACAATATTCAAATCATCAATTGCAGGTAAATACATTTTTAATTTACAAAATATAATTGCCCTTGTTAAATATTTTTCAGGATCCTTATCATCTAAAGTTATAGCTCGAACCAAGTCTTGCTTTGCTTTTTCCAAATCTCCATCAGTTCGACTAATCAAAGCTCCTCGTTGCGCATAATATTCTGCATTTTCTGGATTTAATTCAATAGCTTTTGTAAAATTGTCAACCGCTGAAGTGTAATGCTCTAATCTTGCTTCAGCAATTCCTATCTCATAATATGCTCTATCATATTTTGGATTAAGCTCTAACTCTTTTGTAAAATCTGAAATAGCACTTTCATATTTTTTCAAACCTAACTTGGCAATTCCACGATTATAATAAGCCTGTTTAAAATCATTTTGAATTTCTAAAACTCTAGTATAATCTTCAATTGCACCGTTATAATCCTTCAAATAAAACTTCGCAACACCGCGATTATTATATGCGTCAACATAATTAGAGTCTAACTCAATAACTTTTGAATAGTCCTCAATCGCGCCCTTATAATCACCCTTATTTCGCTTTGCAATGCCTCGATTGTAATACGCCAAAACATTTTTTTGATCCAATCCAACTGCTATAGAAAAATCTTTAATTGCCTCATCATACCTTTTAAAAAGCACATGAGTTGTACCACGATTCAAATACGCATTAACATTAACTGGATTAAGCTCTAATTCTTTTGTATAGTCATCAATTACGTCTTCGTAAAGATTCAAATTAGCCTTAGCAATTCCGCGATTATAATACAAATTTTCTCTTTTTGGATCAAGCTCAATTGCTTTAGTATAGTCTATAACTGCATCACGATAATTTCCCATCAAAAATCTTGTATTGCCTCGTTTTGCAAAAGACTCAGCATTTTCAGGATTAACCTCTATTGCTCTTGTATAATACTCAACTGCCATATCATAATTCTTTTGCTCAAAATTTACCTGAGCTTTCTTGATTAAAGAAATCTCTTTTTTTTGTTTTCTGGTTAAATCAGCAGCATAAGATTCATTTGAACAACCAAAACCCAAAAGCCCCACTAATATTGCAGTTATAAGAATTTTATTAGTCATAAACAAATTTCCAACGTCATAACCAAAAATTACAACTTATAAACAGGGTAATACAAACAGAATAAAAAGTCAAAAATAGAGGCTTATTCAAACTAAAATCAAGGACTTACAGCTTTGTAACAATTTGTAAATAACACTCTATAAAAACCCAAATTACTTAAAGTTTTTCAAAAAAAATCCGAATACACATGTAAATATTAGCAAAAGGACATAGGTAAAATGGGCAAAGAAAAGTATTCATTCAGAATAACTCCAAAAGAAGCAATTGATAAGTATTCAATTGGGAATACTAGTAATATTGCCCTTGATGAAGAATTAAGCCAAAAATTTACCACTGAAGCAGTCGAAAAAGCTAAACAATTAAAAGCTAAACACGGAACAAAATATTCTGATGCTTATTATCTTGACTATGCAAAAAGCTTAGAATTACAAGAAGCAATTGGAACAAGCAAAGAAATCAACAAAAACAGACTTGCTTTTTGTGAAATAAAAGATATTGATTGGGCAGGATTTTCTTATGAAGAAATCTTAGGAATGGAATCTAATGGATACAAAATTCCTGAAGAAATCCTTCAATGGGCACACGCTCAACAAGAAGCTGACGTTACTGATTACGTTATGGTTTCAGATGCAACCGCTCTCGAAGATAACACTACTGCCGCAACTGGTTCAAGCAAAGACGAATTAGCAAATTTACAGAAGAAAGCAAGACAAAATATTGCAAAAGCAGACCAAGCTATCGAAGATGCTACTCAAAGCGTTAAAGAATATAACTTTGTATCAGATAAAGCTAAAAAAATTAAAAAAGATAAAGAGAAAAATTTCAAAAATACTATGGATGAAATTTCTTCTCTTACACAAGAATGGAAAAAATTAGACGACAAAAAGAATTCTGGCAAATTAACAAAATTAGAAGAGAAAAAATACAACCAATTAACAAAAAAATTGAACGGTTCTGACGGTAGTTTAATTAAAGAAATCCAAGTTGATAGTTCTGACTTGGAAGGTTTCTTAAAAACTTTAAATGGATTGAACGAAGATATTTCAGAGAACTTGAAGCTTGCACAAGAAACAATTCAATCAGGTCGTGATCTTGGCGATTATGAAAAGAATTATAACGAAGCTCAACTTCCAGTTGCAACTTCAGGTATTGTTTGTGATGGCAACGGTTTATCTACAGATAGCCTATATGGAGTAAAAGGTGATGAAATCGCTGAACTTGCTGTTGAAAAAGGTAGCGAACTTGATGATTTCTCAACTTCACTTTCTACAGACTTAACAACTGGAGATAATGCAAAATTAACAGAATTTGCAACAGAATTTACTCAAGCTGCATCTCAAGCTGAAAGCGAAACTAAAAACGCACTAGGCGATAAATATGCAGGAGAAGAAACTGATAAAGAAAATAATCAACAAAAGAAAAAAGATAAACCTGTTAAGAACTTCGAAGTTTCTATGGGCTTCTCAAGCCAAAAATCTATTCTTGCAACAGCAACAACTATTCTTTCTACTGCAGACATCATAACAAGAGATAACACAGTAAACAAAGATGATAGAGAATTAAGAAAAGAAATTCGAACTGCACAAAAAGACGCTAAGGCTCTTTCTCAAGAAGTGTCAAAAGCTGAAGAAAAATTAACCAAAAATCAAACAGAAGAAGATGCTATCTTAGCTCAATTAAATGCTCTTCAAGAAGAAACTGAAGCTACAACACCTACAACACCTGTAGCTCTAGAACAGAAAGTTGAAACAAGATCTACAGAAGTAAAAAATCAAAATAATCAAATAGAAAATAAAAAAGAAGCAGAACCAAAACCTCAAACTCCAGAGCAACCAGAAAATGACAACAAAGCAGGAGAACAACAAACTCTTGTTGCTCAAGTTACTCAAAAACAAGAAGAAACACAAGCTTTAAAATCAGATGTAGTTAAAGCTACATCAAAATCTGCTCGTTCAACTTCAAAAGGTCAAAAACTAACAAAAGAATTAACTGGTAAAAACGATAAGCTAACTACACGTAACAAAAATGGTGAAAACGTATCAAAAGATACAACCATCGTTGGAGCGGGAACAGTTGCAAAAGGTTTTGTTGATACCGCAATAGGCACTTCTTTACAATCTACTGGTATGGTCCTAATGGCAAGTCCATTTACATGGTCTAACGGTGTAGTACTATTTACGCTTGGTATGAAATTACAAACTCAAGGTGAAAAAGAAATCGCTTACGGTAGTGTTGCTGTCGGAACAGGCGTTATGGGCTTGACCGTAAACGAAGCTACCAAAGGTACAACTCGTCATACTAATACAACAATCAAAGAAGCTAACCAATTATTCAGAGAAAATTCACAATCAATTAAAGAGGCTTCTGAAGTTAGTGGTACACAAGCACCAAGCGCACAAGGTGAGGCTCAAGGTGAAAACAAAAACAATGGTGAAGCTCAAACAGCACAACCAGAAAATAAAACAGAACAACCAGCAACTAGAGCATCTCAAAATTCCCCAACTCCAGAAACTACAACACCAGAATTAACACTTCCAACAACAGAAGCTCAAACTCCAGTTGAAGAAAACAATACTGTAGAAAATAAGACTACAACAGAACAAATTCCAACAGAGAACAATATTGAACAAGAAAATAACGATGAAAACAATACTGACAAAGCTTCTGTAGAAAACAAAACAACAGAGACTAATCCAACTCAAAACGAAGAAACACAAACTCAACAAGAAACTACAGATCAAACTCAAACAAACCCATCTCAAGAACAAGAACAAACAGAAACTCAAGCAACTCAAGCAAATCAACAAACTTCAGATAAAAAAGAAGATAAAAAAGAAGCTGACGTTGAGATGGAATTCAATGCGCAAAATGCAGTAAAAGCTACAGCAACTACAATTAGTGAAACTTCAAATATGGTTAAAGATGAACGTTCAATGAACAGATTAACTCATCTAGTTCGTAGCCAAACATCACAAAGTGAAACATTGATTAAAAATATTGATTCAGAAACCGCAAAAGCTGTAATGCAACACGAAGCTAATTTAGCTGAAGCTAACGCAATTTCAAATCAACATGCAGCAACTCAAACCGAAATTCAAGCTGCACAAACTCAAGAGGAAGCTTTAGCTGCTCAAACAAAAATGACAAATTTATCAACTCAATTAGACTCAGCTGCAACTAAAGATGAACAAATTACAACAATTGCAGATAAAACTATTTCAAATAGTGTTAGACAATTATCACAGTTCAGAAACAACACAAAAACAATGAACACAGACTTATCTGCACTTGATAAAACTATTTCAAACCAATTTGATGTATCTGCAAAAACTACAGCCGTTGGTATTGGAACAATTGGCGTTGGAGCTTTAAATATCAATAAAGGTGCTGGACTAATCTTATCAGGAATGTCATTATTGGCAAATCCATTTACAACAAGCTTGGGTACAATCCAAATCGCAGCTGGACAACTATTAACAGCAAAAGGTATGACTGAAATCGCATCAGGTACAGTTGCAACAGCTACAGGTACAGCGGGTGCTGTAGCAAACGCTGTTACTAATGCTGTTTCTAAAGATTCAGATAGCGTACTAAAAGCTGCAAATGCTAAAAATTCAGAACTAGAAAGAAAAGCTGGAGAAAGCGCAAACACACTTGGAGAAGACATCGAAGCCCCTGAACAAACTAACACTTCAGACGAAGAAGTAAATACAGAAAACTTACCACAAAACCAAACTGAAGAAGGCGAAGAAAATGAATACATTTCTTCTATAACACAACTTTCAGCATCAGCAACAGCAAACGCAAATATTACAGAATCTATTTTTACAGATGACAAAGTAGATAAAAAACTTTCAAGATTCAATACAGAAAGCATGATTGAATCTAAAAAGAAAATGAAAAAAGTTCAAGCAGTATCTGCTTCATCAGGAGGCAGAGCATAAAAAAAGACCGGTATTTCTACCGGCCTTTTTTATTTATAATCAAAACTATTTTGATTTTTTAGCTGATGAATAGTAATCTCTTACAACACCTTCAAAAGCGTCGATATAGATTTGTCTCATATCTGACATGATTGGATATACTGGGTTTGCACCTGTACATTGGTCGTCAAATGCCAATTCAACCATTTCATCTAATTTAGCGTAGAATTGTTCTTCAGTTACACCAAAGTCTTTGATAGAATTTGGAAGATTTAAGTTTTTCATTAATGAATCAACTGCTGAAATTAACAATTCAACTTTTTCATCATCTGATTTTCCACCCAAACCTAAGTTATCAGCGATTTGACCATATTTAGCCTTCGCATTAGGGAACTTGTATTGAGGGAATGTTGCTTGTTTTTTAGGACAATCAATAGCGTTGTATTTGATGATTTGTATGATTAACAATGCGTTAGCAACACCGTGAGGTACGTTGAACATAGCACCTAATTTGTGAGCCATAGAGTGGCATAATCCTAAGAATGAGTTAGCAAATGCCATACCAGCAATAGTTGCTGCATAGTGCATTTTTTCTCTAGCGATAGGATCATTAGCACCTTCAGAGTATGATCTTTCTAAGTATTTGAATACTAACTTAGTTGCTTCTAAAGCATTTGAGTTAGTGAAGTTAGTAGCCATACAAGATACATAAGCTTC
>JAFUPZ010000023.1 GCA_017472545.1 bacterium
ATTCACGGTCAAGATAAAGACTTAGAATTACGCTTGAAACAGCTAGATACAGAAGAAAATGCAATTTCAACAGAAATCGACGCAGTTAAGAAAGTAATTTCTAAGAACGTAGAAACATCGTTCAAGACATTCAATGCCTAGTAGTAAATAATGCCACCAACGGTAAGAGAAACCTGAATGAGGGTTGTCATTCTGAACTTGATTCAGAATTTCAAACAAAACAAAGCCAAACAAAAAGTCATTACGAGCGAATTAAATGAGCGTAGTAATCTCAAGTTTTTTGCAAAGTAATGCGATTGCGACGTCGGAGGAGTCCTTATCGCAATGACAAAATAGACAAACATATCCTAACGGATAAAAAATAAATTTCCTTTCCCTTTTTCCTATTGATTTTCCAACGACTGACTACAAACCAGTCGTTTTCTTTTTGCGAAAATTAATCATTAAGTATTAGTGCGTTTTTCTTTGGTTTATTATATAATTTTTATATAGTAAGAGAAGGGATTTATATGTCAATTGATGATGCTTTAGTTATGATTTTAGCAGGTGGGGAAGGAAAAAGATTACTTCCGTTAACAAAAGATAGAGCAAAACCTGCTGTTCCGTTTGGTGGTCGTTATAGAATTATTGACTTTGTTATCAATAATTTTATTAACTCTGGTTTTTACAAAATCAAAGTTTTGACTCAATACAAGTCAGATTCTTTGAATAAACATATTACTAGAGGTTGGCAATTGTCACCATTTTTAAACCAATATGTTGACCTTGCTCCAGCACAAATGAGAACTGGTAACGATTGGTATCGTGGTACTGCTGATGCTATTTATCAAAATATCTTTCATATTTTAGATGAAGATCCTAGATATGTTTGTATTTTTGGCGGTGACCATATTTACAAAATGCAAGTTAATCAAATGTTAGACTTCCACAAAGATAACAAAGCTGATTTATCAATTGCTGGTATTCCGATCCCAATTGAAGAAGCTTCAGAATTTGGGATTATGGAAGTTGATGACAATTGGCGATTGGTTAACTTTGTTGAAAAACCTCAAACTCCACCTAAATCTATACCTGGTAAGCCTGGTTGGTGTTTGGCATCAATGGGGAATTATATTTTTGACAAAGAAATCCTTTTAACAGCTTTGGAAAAAGATTATCAAGATCAAAATTCAAAACACGACTTTGGCAAAAATGTTATTCCAACATTACTTGCTGAAGGTAAAAATATCTATGTCTATAACTTTGCAGATAATTCTTTCCCTGGTATGACTGGTAGTGAAAGAGGATATTGGAAAGATGTAGGAAGTATTGATGCATATTGGCAAGCTAATATGGATTTACTTGCTCATACTCCAGAATTGAATTTGTATTCAAAAGAATGGCCTTTGAGAACATTCAATTATAATTATCCTCCTGCAAAATTTGTATGGGAAGAAGGCGATAGAGTTGGTATGGCAACTAATTCTATGGTTTCTGAAGGTTGTATTATTTCTGGTGGTGGTCTTTCTCATTGTGTATTATCACCTAAAGTTAGAATCAATAGTTATTCAAGTGTAACTGATAGTATCTTGATGGAAAATGTTGAGGTTGGTAGATATTCACAAATCAGAAAAGCTATTATTGATAAAAATGTTGTTATTCCGCCTCATACAAAAATTGGTTTTGACAGAGAAGAAGATATTAAACGTGGTTTCCACGTATCCGCAGGTGGGGTAACTGTTGTTCCAAAAGGAGCGATTCTATAAAAGTATAGATTATTTTTATAAAATGAGGTATGATATAGATTATACCTCATTTTTTGTGTAAATTTTTGTGAATATACTAGCAAAATTGGGCAATTAATATGTTTTATAACCATTACAAATTTGGGTAGGAAATTTATGACTAGTCTTAATGTAAATAGAATATCTAATGTTGCGCGCAATGTTACCGGTACTATTGCTGGAGTTGTGCCGACTGTTACTATTTCCAATCCAAAAGCTAATAAAGTTATTTCTTGGATAGGTAAGAATATTTCTTCCCCAGAAAACCGTTTAATTTTAGGGGTTACAGCTTTAATGAGTCAACCTTTTATTGACTTGAACAACAAAAAGGTTGATGAAGATACTCGAAAAATTTCTGCAGCAAGAACTGTTGCAAAAATTATTGCAGGTACTCTTACTGGTGTAATCGTTAGAAAAGGTTGTATTAAAGCGATAGACGCATTCTCAATGCTTCCTTCCCAAATTACTGAGTCAACAAAATTTAAAGGCTTGAGAACTTTATTTACTCCAGATTCAGCATTGGCAGGTGTACTGCAAGATTTGACCCATCATAAAAATGCTTTGGGTACTATTATATCGTTGTGCGTGATGGTAGTTACAAACTTTGTAATTGATGCTCCATTGACAAAATTCCTAACCAATAAATTTGTCGATAAAATTAAGAAGAAAGATGCGATAAAAGCGGAGCAAGCTAAGTTACAACAAACTACCCAACAAATTGTAGCACAGCAAAAACCTCAGGAGGTTAAGGAGGTGGCTCGTGGCTAATTTCCTTAAACCATTTGTTAACTGGGTTGCTAAAAATTATGGCGATAATGTTGGTAAGATGCTTATCCATACAGGTGTCATTGGATGGGTATTATCATCTGCGGCACAGGTTGTTGCAATTATCATAAATGATAAAATTCCTAAGGAACAAAAAATGTATATGATTCCTCAGGAAATTGCTGATGCTGGTGTGAATATTTTATCATTTTATGCAATTACCCAAACTTGTAAAGGTTTAGGGTCAAAACTTGTAAATTCTGGGCGCTGGTTATCTGGTGATGTTAGAAAATTCTTGTTAGATAATAATGTGCAAAATGTTGGAAAAAAAGGCTTTGATGTTTTGACACAAGGTAATTTAACTCCTGAAATTGCGGAAAAATTTATGGAATTTCGTAATGGTATGGATGTTATTGCAACAACTACGGGTTCTATTCTATCTTGTAATATAGTCACCCCAATTATCAGAAATGAAATTGCAGCAAATCGTCAGAAAAAAGCTTTGAATGAAATGCATAAAGTTGAAGTAGCGCCACCTAGCTCTTATAGTTCAGCTCCGTTTATAAAAAGACCTACAATCGATAATTTTAGGTCAAATGCATATGATAGGCAGATTATTTATCCAAGTTCTTCTTCTTTAAAAATATAAGTAAATAAAACCTGCGATTATCCCTGTTAATAATAAGACGAAAATTGTTGCAAGCTTGTAAAAGTATGTAGTTGTATAGTCGTTGTTTTCTTGAATTTGAGATAGTACTTTTTTTGAATAGTCTAAGTGTACGTCATTTCG
>JAFUPZ010000024.1 GCA_017472545.1 bacterium
CGAATGATAAATCTTATAATTATCGTTATTCTGCAAATATGCAGATATTGAATGCAGACTAGTTTCATAAGATAAATCATCACATGAATCTTCATCCACTGATAAAAGATACCTTTTTGTATAATCCTCATACCCCATATTATGAATTTGAGGATAAATCTCAGCCGATTTACGTTCTGTTGATTTTTCCATTGTATAAACCAAATCAGAAAGCTTTTGATGCATGATAAAACCAGTAATTAACTTCCCTTCCTCTTCTGAAAAAGGAAGTGTATTTATTTCTGTATCAACATCATCTTTCAACTCAAATAATCTAAGAACTTTTGCTGCTGTCTGACCAATTCTTTGCTTAAAATCATCACTGGAATTGTTCCACTCTTCAGAATTCTTATCAACCTGACGCATTGCATAAATAAGTTCTATAGGTGGACAGATTGAAATATATTTTGTATTACCAAGTGTCTTATCCTTAGACTCTTTATCTGCAACAAACAATGAAGTTAAAGCCCCAAAGGATGTACCAATGAATACTTTATCCTCAAAATCATACTCGTACTTTTTTGACAAAAAATCTACAATTTTCCCACTGACCAACCTCAACATCTCAGCATCCCGACTTGGCAAACCTGGTCTATAGTTTTGAGGCATACTTTTAATAAATTCCCATTGAAAATGGCTTCCTTGTATTACAACAGAATACCCAGCATCATAAAAAACTTTTGCAAAGAGTACTGAATGACTTGAATTTACCCCTTCACCAATCGAGGGATAAATTATAACCAATGGACCTTTTTCTTTTCCTTTTTGCATAATATATCTAAATTTATAATCTTCGCGATTGGGATAGATACTTATTGAAGAGGTTTTTATTCTATTGGAAAAACTTCGATTCCAAATAGACAATTCATTCCAAATAGATTTATCAACCTCTGGGATATAAAATAATGAAGTTCGCATAGAATCTACTACAGGGTTTTGTGGATTATAGCCTTTTAATTTTATATCAGGAATGAGTTTAAATTCCTTTGCTGAATAATCCTTCGGAATAATATCATCAATATTTGCACCTCCATAAAGCAAATCAGGAATAATTTCTGAAGAAACCTCAACCTTTACAATCTTTTCTTCATTAGGAAGTTTTTCTTCAATAATAGGTTTTATTTGAGCTGCAGATTTTGTCTGTTCTACAGTTTCTTCATTCTTTACTAACTCATTATCTTTTACCTCTGTAAACAAACCTGATAAAACATCCACCCTATCAAGATTTGCACATTTAATAAACAACTCTAAACCAAACATTTTCTTAGCAATATCATAAGAATCCGCATAAGTAGACTCAATCATTTGAATAAAAGGTTGCATAAATGAAGTCTTATTTAATGTCAAACCAGCTTTTATTATTGCTAAAATTGGAGTTGCGATATAAGAACCAGGATTTAATGCAGTGTCAAGAAGTTTCCCTAAAACCCCTCTTCCACTTGTAAAAGACAGCACTGGCAAAACAAAGTATGGCCCAGATTTCATATTACACCCAGACAAGGCTTGCTCCATGTTCTCTTTAGATTGTTCTATATTAAAAAGATGCTTTGCGGGATCAAACATCCCTCCAACCCCTAATATAGTATTAGTAAAAAATCTTATAGTTTCATTCTTAGAAGTTTCAAAATCTTTTTGCAAAAGACTACTAACAAGCCTGATTGGATACTCAATATTTTGAGTAACAGAATAAATTCTATCCATTCCGTATTGGGGCATAACAGAAGCCCAAAGAGTATGAATCGGCCTTATTAAATATTTATTCAGATTTGAATTAAATTTAAAAATCTTTCGATTAAAATTCTCATATTTATCTTCACCTAAAAATTCATAAGCATAATCAGGATACTTTTTCTCCTGAGCAAATACCCAACCACAAGGATTTGATACAAGACTAACCAAAATAATAAAGACGACAAGCACCTTTTTAAACATAAAATCCCCTTCTAATACAAAATCATATCGGCAATATAAATTGTATTAAAAGAAAAAAACTAAGATATTAGACACCTGAACAAGAATCAATTACAACTATACTAATCTTTGTTCAAATTTTGCATTAACTAATTCATAAGTTGTCTTTTTACCTTTGGTTTTAGCTTCAAAAAACGCACTAAAAATAGTATTTTTAGGATCACTCTTTGCTTGAGGAGAACGTAATAATTCCATTACAGTTTCATGATAAGCAGATTTTGCTGCCTGTAACTCAGAATCTAATTCTGCTGCAGCCCTTGCTTTTGCATCTGCATATTTAAAGCCATAAAAACCTTGCAAATCCTCTGTTAACCTTTTAATTTGAGCTTGAACTTGTTTAATTTTATCAGCACAAGAATCTAAAACAGACACTGAACGACCTGTAAAAATATAAGGTCTAACTAATCCAGTTGTCATATCAGTATTAAAATATGATCCAGCTCTATCTTGACCTTTTACTCTATAATCTTCATCACGATTTATAAAAAATCTTGTCAGTCTTTCTCTTAAAGCCTTAGTTTCAGGTGTTTCAGGTTTTGATTTTACGGTAGAACCTTGCGCAGCCTTCATTCTTGCATTGTAATCTCTATTCAACCAAGTCACAAGGTTTTTTTGCAAAGTATTTTTAATCAAATCAGAATCCATAACCATTTGATAAGTGCCATCCCCAACTTTTACATAGTACAAGCTTGGATGGATAGCTCCAAATGTTGGAGTTGATTTGTTCTGTAAATTATTATATGGGGTAGCACCAATTGATTGAATATTCATATTTACCTCAGACCATTTTGCAAAATTGTAACTAAATTAAACACCATAAAGATAAATTTTGCTACTTTTATAGTAAAATTTTGCAATACTCGTAACAGAAATTTACATAATATCAAAGATTTATTGTTATTATGGTAAATTAAAATTGTGTATTAGGAGAATAGGAGGGTTTATGAAGAATATATTAAAAGCACTATTAACAACAGCAATCGTCGCTTTTGGTGTTATGCCAGTATTAGCATTCCCTGATGTAAGTGATGATTATTGGGCTGCTGCAGAAATCAAATTATTATCTGAACAAGGAGTTATTGTTGGCTACCCAGATGGAACATTCAAACCTGATGATAATGTAACTAGAGCTGAATTTGCAGCAATGGCAATTAGAGCACTTAATCAACACCATACAAAAGTTGCTCAACCAGTTAATTTTTCAGATATTACACCTGACCATTGGGCTTATGAAGACATTCAAAAAGCGCTATATTTTGATTTAATTTCATACGAAAAAGAAGGTGATTTATTCAGACCAGATGATTCAGTATCAAGAGCAGAATCAATGGCAGTGGCAGTTAACGCACTAACAACTGAAACTATCAGCCCAGAAAAAGCTAAAGACGTTTTAGCAAAAAGATATATTGATACTCACACAGTACCTGAATGGTTTTTAATTCCAGCAGGTAAAGCTGAAATTTTAGGAATGATTGTTGTTATGCCATCAGCAGAAAAAGCAGCATTAGAAGCTGAAAGACCTGCAACAAGAGCTGAAGTTGCAGCAATCTTATTCAAAATGATGGAACAAGCGAAATTAAACCCTAACGCTAAACTTGCAGAAGCAATGAGAAAGAAAACTGGTGAAGGTTATGTTGTCCCAGAAGCTACAGTTCAAGGCAGCGTAGGCACACTTCCAGCAGGCTCAATCGTGCCTATTAAACTAACAACATATATTAGCTCTCAAACCTCAGAAGGCGGAGCAATGTACACCGCTACAGTTCCACAAAACTATGTTACAAAGGACAAATACATCTTGGTAAGACAAGGTGCAGCTCTAAAAGGTCAATTACTTGACGTTAGACCTGGTAAATATTTTGTTAGAAACGGCGTATTAGTTCTTAAAAACGCACTAATCACAACAGAAAATGACCAAACTACAGGATTCAATGCTGTTGGTGAAGTTAGCAAAGACAGAAACTGGTGGATGAAATTCGTAAGATGGGCATTCAAAGGTGAAAAACTTGAAGTTCCTGCTGACGATACAGTTAATGTTAAATTACTAGAAGATTTGAAAATCGACTTAACTAACGGTTGGATTTACGAATAAGGGTAAATATACACACGACTAAAAAAGGCTAGCCATTTGGTTAGCCTTTTTATTATGATTTACTTGCTTAAAGAGGAGTTTTTTGGTAATATCAAAACATAGGGATTAGAAAAGATAAAGAGGTAAAAATGTCAGGACATTCAAAGTGGTCAACAATTAAACATAAAAAGGCCAAAACAGACTCACAAAGAGCTGCAGTATTCCAAAAATATTCAAGAGAGCTTATCGTAGCGGCAAGACTTGGTGGACCTGATCCAGCTGGGAATTTCCGTTTAAGAACTGCTATTGAAAAAGCTAAAGCTGCAGGACTACCAAACGACAATATTAAAAGAGCAATAGAAAAAGGTTCTGGCGCAGGTGGCGCTGATAATTATGAAGAACTAACATACGAAGGATACGCAGCTGGCGGAGTTGCCGTTGTTTTAGAAGCAATGACAGATAACAGAAACAGAACAGCTGGTGATGTTAGAAGTATTTTCACTAAATTCAACGGAAACCTTGGTGAATCAAATTGCGTGAGCTGGATGTTTGACAAAAAAGGTAGTATTGAATTTGAAAAAACAATCGACTTTGATGCTCTATTTGAAGCTGCAATCAACCTTGATGCAGATGATGTTCAAGAAGAAGATGAATGTTACAGAGTACTTACTTCTGTTGAAAATTTCCAGTCAGTTGTAGAAGGTTTAGAAGCTGAAGGATTCAAAAGCACAACTGCAGAATTTACAAGAATTCCGCAAAACAACGTTGAAGTAACAGATATTAAAGTTGCAACATCAATAATGAGACTTATCGACAGATTGGAAGAACTTGACGATGTTCAAAACGTATACGCGAACTTCGACATTCCTGATGAAATTTTGCAACAACTTGAGGTTTAATTTTGATACATAAAATAGAAAAGCTTTCAAAAGTTCTTAGTGAAAGTTATAGTGAAAAATCACTCATAACTTCATTGGGAACTTTTTTTGAAAAAAACTTCGATACCGAAGAATTTTCTATTGACATCAACAATAAAACCTACTTGGAATTTCCGATAGTTGAATCTGATGGGATAAAATATCCTATTTTCAAACATAAAAAAAGTATTGGGTATCTTTGCATAAAAGGCGGTAACAACGAACTAAAATCATTTATAAAAATTGCTGCGCCTTTCATTTCGCTAAAAGTTCAAAACATTATCCTTAGTGAAAAAATGCAAAAAAATATCAACTTCCACGAAACCATGAAAAACATAGCTAAAATCATTGAAACTCAATATGAATTAAACTATGTAATCCCAATTATTGGCGAAATGATAGATAAGTTTTTTGAGGACTATCTTGTCTATATTTTCATCAAAGATGAAGCGACTGGAGTTAATGCCCTTGCGTGGCCAACTGCGTGCAAAGATCAAAAAATATTAGAAATCGTTGACAATTTCGAAGACAAAATCTTCACTGAGGACAAAAAAACTATCGCCCTACCATTAAAAAGCGAAGGTAAAGAAGTTGGGATTTTGGTTTCAAAAAGCACTAATGAACCAATTACCGAGAAAGATGAAGACTATCTAACTCAATTATCATCCCAGATTGCAACTACAATAAATAGAGCAAACGTTTATGCTGAAATTTTAAAACACGCAACATTAGACGCATTGACAGGATTTTACAACAGACGTCAACTTGAAGAACGTATCAAACAAGAAGTTTCTAACGCAAAACGTCAAAAAGCTCCATTATGCGGCATTATGACAGACGTAGACTTTTTCAAAGGTGTGAATGACACTTATGGACACGCTGTTGGAGATTTAGTATTAAAAACAATTGCAAAAATAATTCGTAGCCAACTTCGTGAATACGATATTGCAGGTAGATACGGCGGTGAAGAATTCTCGATTTTACTTCCTTTTACCAAAATAGAAGAAGCTAAAATGGTTGCAGAACGTTTACGAAAAACTATTGAGAATAAAACTATAGATATTTCAAAAATAAATCCTGAAGCTGATGTTAATGAAATTAACGTTACTTTAAGCTTGGGAATTTATGAAATGAAAGAAACAGATAATGACGAAGATTTATTGATAAAAGCTGACAAGGCCCTATATCAAGCAAAAAACACAGGACGTAATAAGGTTGTTGTACAATATGAATAAATATGAAAAAATTTGTAAAAACTTAGACCAGACAAAAGAATTAGCTTATAAATTTGCCAAATTAGTAGAAAAAGACGGATGTTTTATAAACTTATACGGGGAAATTGGAGCTGGCAAAACAGATTTCGTAAAACTTGTGGCAGAAGCTATCGGAATAACAGAAAAAGTTACAAGTCCTAGTTTTGTTATCTTAAACGAATACCATAGCGCAAACATACCTGTTTACCACTTTGACTTATACAGATTAGAAAACGAAGGTGTAAAAACAATCACCGACGAACTTAGAGAATATTCAGAAGGTAGACAAATTACATTTGTTGAATGGGCAGAATTTTCGCAGAACGAAATCCCATTTAATCATATAAAAATTAACGTAACCTACGATGATGAGGATAATAGAAAATACTCATTTGAAGGTTTTGGACAAGAATGTATTGAAATTGTAAAAGGATTAGAGTAGTGAAAATATTAGTTTTTGATACCTGTTTAGACAAAATGTATGTTACATTGGCAGAAGAGGATACTATCTTATCCTCAAAAATCGTAACAAACCAAGATAACAAATATCATTCAGCTTTTTTAATTTCAACAATTAAAAATATTCTAAAAGAAAACAACCTTGAGCCGAAAGACTTATCAGTAATTGGTACAAACATAGGTCCTGGTAGCTTTACAGGGATAAGAGCTTGCACAACAGTAGCTAGAATGATGGCTCAGCAACTTGATATACAAGCTTGCGGAGTATCTTCACTTGAAATAC
This sequence comes from bacterium, assembly GCA_017472545.1. GTDB lineage: Bacteria > Cyanobacteriota > Vampirovibrionia > Gastranaerophilales > Gastranaerophilaceae > Zag111. Next base: position 6,991 of record JAFUPZ010000024.1, read on the forward strand.
TTTCACACATTAACAACACTGATAAACCAACAATGGTTGCGCTTGATGCAAGAAAAAATTGCGCATACCTTCGTTATGACAACGATATTAAAGGTGCAATCCAGCTGGATGAAATAAAACACTTATTACAAGAAAAAGATTATTACTTAATCACAGATGACAGACTACAAAAAGAATTAGGTGGTACATCTTATCAACAAGAAGAATATCCACTAGGTGATATTTTGGCAAAATTGGTATATGAAAAGGTTCAAAAAGAATCTTGCAAATGGCAAGAATTAAAACCTCTTTATATCCAACCACCACCAGTTTATTAACAGAAAGTCGAGATTTTTGCTCGACTTTTTTGCTAAGTAAAAATATATTAAGAAAATAACAAATTAATTATTTAGGGGTTTTATAGGAATATGAGAATTACAGGGGTAAATTTTAAAGAAAATACTAACAATACAAACAAGGTTAATCTAAACCAAATTAACCCAATAAATGCGTTTGCTTTACATTTAAAAAACATTCAATTAAACTCTCTCGACAAAGATATTTTTGTAAAACAAACCCCATCCACTGACAATATCGCATTTACAGGTGAAGTTAAATTTACAACAAATGAATTCAAAAAGAAGTTTAACAAAACATTTTTCAAAAAACTAATGAGAGAAGATATTCCAGATGCTTATACTGGGAAATCTATGATTGCGCAAGAAGAAATTGACACATTAAAAAGTCTTGGGGTATTTAAAAAGAAAAGTTCAATCGCAATGAAATACTTAAAAGAGTACGAAGATTGCATGTATCCTATTGAAAAAGAAATTTACTACATTCTCAAGAATTTAGCTAAAAAGCACCCAGATATGAACTTGCAAGAGCTATTGCAAATGAAGCACAAACGAGCTGAAGAAATTCTTATCCAACAACAAACCAAAATTCTTGATAAAATCAATATGATGATAAGGGTATTACCTCGTGGAGAATATTTGCAAGCTCGTAAATTTATTAACGGAGCTTTTGATAAAATCTTAGACCCAAACCCTACACCTGAAACACGTTTTTCTAGAAAAGTTTTCTTACATGGTTTGGATGATTTAAAAATTTCTGACCCAAAAACCAAAGAAAAGATTATGGCAGTTGCTTCAAAATTACCACAATCTTCAAATTCTATTAACGCATTTATCGTAAAATATTCACATACAACAAAAATTATTGACAAAAACCCATTCGGAAAACAAGAAATTGTTGTTATACCTCGTTCTCCAGAAGAAATTGCGTTAAGATTGTTAGATCCATCAGTACAATCTGATGAACACATTTGGCCACAAGCTGAATTCAGAAAATTAGAAGAACAAATACAAAAAGGTGAAATCAAACGAGAAGATGCAAACACATTAAGAGTAAGTATTTTGACCTCTAAACACATAAACAACTTGAAATCTGATACATTGATTGATGATTTTATTACAGAAGTTCCGGAATATGATATTCCTAAAAATATTCAGACACATATGGACAAACTGATAGAAGTTATGGACAAATGGGCAAGAGCAGGTAAATACGAGGACGCTGCACTTCTTGGAGAATATATAAAAGTACTCGAAAACGAATTCATTCTTCGTTCTAATACTATTCGAGTTAACGTTGGAGATTTAGATCCGAGAATTGCAGAATTACAACAAAAAGCTGAAGAAGCATTACAGAAAAGAATCGAAAAGAAACAACGCCGAGCAGCAAACGCTTCAAATAATCACGGAGAAGTAAATTACGATAAGCACGGCAACACATTAGAAAATAGAAAAATTTTAATGCATATACCTAAGTTCAATCCTTAAATAAACACTTGCAAAATCAAAAAAATAGTGTATTATGGAAAGATAAACCAATGGTTTCTCAACAAATTACACAACTAGGAGAACAAAACAATGTACCAAGATGAAAAATTAGTATGTGAAGATTGCGGAAAAGAATTTGACTTCACAGCAGGCGAACAAGAATTTTATGCAGAAAAAGGATTAGTTAACAAACCAAAAAGATGTCCTGAATGTAGACTTGCTCGCAGAAAAAACAACAAAAAGAAAAGAAAAATGTTTGATGCAGTTTGCTCAAAATGCGGTGCTCAAACTCAAGTTCCGTTCAAACCAATCCCTGGCAGAGAAATTTTCTGCAAAGATTGTTTCCAAAAAACTGAAGAGTAAGATAATACTAAGTATAACTATATTTAGCAAAAGGGAAGTAAAACTACTTCCCTTTTTATATGCTATCATATAGTGATGCAGTTATTTAAATATTCAATTGTGCTAACTTTTTCATCATAAAGATACTTGATAAAATTCAAATAGGCATCTTCCCTTGCCGACAATACAAGATTAATCTCAAATCCTTCCGTACAAAACGGTTCATAATCATACACAACATAACTATTATATTTACTTTTCCATTCTTTGCGTTCAATTTTTGCGTTATTTTCTTCAATAACGTCTTCTAACCAAGGTAAAAGATTTTGATCAATATTTTTCATTTCCAAACGATTGTATCTATTGCAATCATTACAACTATTTCCAATAAACATAATTTTACTCCACTAAAACTATATATATGAATTGTACAAACTGATTGCCCCAAAATAATCGCCATAATGTATAAAAAATTATTGTCGGATTTACTAATCTTAGAAGTATATACTTAATATATCGTTACAATATATAAATTATACGCAATTAATTATATACAAATAACTTTATATTAATAGTTAGTAATAACGAGGATGATTATGAGTTTTGCAGACACAATGAGAATCTGGAGCAACATCAACTGTGGATTAGCTTCAGCAACTACATACTTAGCTCAACGACAAAACGGTGTACCCGCTGGATACGCAGCAGTAGACTTAATGGGAAACCTTGCTAATGGTGTTGCTAGAAACGAAGTTGCTTATCAAATGCAACAATACGGCAACCCTGTTGGAAACCATATAAACATGTATGCAGGATACGGCAACCCTGTTTCAAATACCATTGGAACACTTGGATTGATGAGCGCGTGTTCACCATGGATGTTTTTCAATTCTTATAGCTACTGCTACCCACCAATGCCAATGCTTGGCGGAGGCTTCTATTCCGGCATAGGTATGGGCTTTAACCCAATGATCGGAATGGGCGGTTGTTGTCATCACGGATTCTGGTGCTAAAAAATAATCAAAACATTTCATAATACAAAAAGGACTGATAAGTTATATATGTCAGTTCTTTTTATTTGCAACATTTGCAGGAACAATCGTAGAAATTACAGCAACAAATGTCCAAAACATAAATTGGATTTGAGGTCTAAAAAATACAGTATCCACAAAACCGTGAAACATAACTGCCAAAATAGAAATTAAAGATACTGAAACAAAGATTATTTGCTCGTTATCTATTGAGTTCAAAATAAACTTTATGGCATCTTTTACCAAAGTAAATAAAAATCCTAAAAAAGCAATTAGTGCAAAAATTCCACTTTCCACAGCAATTTCTAAAAATATATTGTATGCACTCAAGGCATCGAACCCTGTTTTCATATACAATCCATAGATTTCTCTAAAGTTTTTATTACCAACACCAATACCTAGTAACCAATTATCTTTAAACATATCCAATGACGAATGATAAACATTAAATCTAAAAGAATTTGATGAATCATTTCTCATTGCAAAAATTGATAAAAACCTATGTCTTAATGCTCCTACAAAAGTTATTGCCATGAAAAATAATACGGTGATGGCAGAAATAAATGAAATATACAATTTTTTATATGCATTCCAAAAGAATTTTGCAGAAATCAAAAACATACTAGCTAATATCAACATTAAAGCCAAATAAGCTCCACGACAACCTGTTTGGAATATTGCATAAATACCCAAAACAGAAAGTGCAAGAGATAATAGTGTCAATTTTAAGTGTTTACGATTTGCAAAATAAAAAACAGCACCCAACAAAGCAGGAAAACCACATACCAAATAACCTCCAAAAAGGTTTGGATTAAATGGTTTTAAAGTACCATAAACTCTTGAAAGAATATCTTCAGGATTAAGTCTTGATGTATCTTGCCAAGTTGATATTGCTTCTAAGTGCAAAAAGCTTTGTAAAAATCCTATTATAGATTCCCCTGCTACACAAACGGCTATCGCACCTAATAACCAAACAATATGATTTTTATGAGATTTCAAATATTGAACTACTGAAAAATAAAAACCGATGTAAATTACAGTTTTCAAAAATCCTTTCAAACTAAGCACAAACAATGTTGAACCAAACAAACTGATTAGAACAATCATAAAATAAGCGATTAACCAGATTTCAAAATGTTTAAAATCAACAGATTCATTTGGTTTTGTCATCATTTTGACAAAAGTCAAAAACATAACAATTAAAGCAAAAAAGCCAATTGCATCAGAGCTCATAAAGGTTGAACAAACAAATGTCAGCAAAATAAACGGGAGGATAAACCCATCTATATTTTGCAAAAATAAGCTGTTTTCAAACAAATAACTTGATTTATTTTGTGAAAATTTAAAAACTTTATTGAACATCATCTGTAGTATTTATATCTTTACTTAAAGCTTCTTCCCCAACGGCATCAACAATTTGGATTTCAGAAACAGAACCTGTAAATCTGTAATCTGCACCTTCTAGTGTAATTGGCAATCCCATTTTTACCTTGTTACCACCAACAACAGCTCCGTCTTTGGTAATTTTTGCTTTATCTGTCAATGTAACAACAACATCGTATAAATCAGGTTGCCCAACATCTTCAACCACAATAACAACTGTTTTTGAATTCAAAGTTGGAAGTACAATCTTTCTTCTATCAGCTTTTACATCAACAATTTCCAAATCAGAATAAGGTACATTTCTAATACTAATAAATGTTTTGTCACCTTTTTTGATTGGAAGTTCTTTACCAGAGAAAGTAACCCCTCTCATATAAACTTTGAATACAATATTTGAAGTTGCTTCAATTTGCTTATCTGCGGTTTGTCTAACACCTTTAAATGTAACAAAACCAACAACTAATGCCACAAAAACACAAGCAACAATAATAAAATCAACAACTCTGATTTTCTTTACAAGCTCTTTTAATTTCGCAAGTTTTTCTGAATTAAAAAGTTCTTTTAACTTCTCCATTATAAAGTCTCCTTAAATTAAATCTTCAAATCCTTAACCGCTGCCAATAGCTCATCTATAGTAGTTGTTGCACAACCAAACTGTCTAACAACAATACTTGCAGCGATATTACCAATAACAGCAGAATACACAGGATCAATACCAGCGGCTAATGCTAACGAATACACCGCAGTAACTGTATCGCCTGCACCTGTAACATCAAAAACTTCTGATTTATTAAATACAGGGATTTTAGTATATTTATCATTTGGCTCTGCAACGAACATACCGTCAGCTCCACAAGTAATCAAAATCGCCTTTGCATTTGTTTCATCAAGCAATTTTTTACCTGCACGTTTCAAATCATCTTCTGAATTAATTTCAAAACCAACAGATTTTTCAGTATCAGGATGATTTGGAGTCATAGATGTTACATTCTTGTACGAACCTAAATCTTTTTGCGCGTCTACAATAACTTTTTTACCTAATTTATTAGCATAACTAATAATAAAATCAATTATTTTATCGGTTAAAGTACCAATATGATAATTTGAAATAATTACAGCATCATAAGATGGTAAAACTTTTTCAATATTTTTTATAATTTTGTCTTCAGTAATATCTGAAACTGGACCTTTTGTTTGTCTATCTACACGAACGATTTGCTGGGTAATTGAAGTTGTTATAGAACCAGAAACTCTTGTTTTAACAATAGTTTTGCGAGTTCTATCTTCAACTATTTCAGAACAATCTATATTAGCTTTTTCAAAAGTTTCATATAGCAAATCTGAATAATAATCCATCCCTGCAACACCAATAACACCAACTTTGCCATCATTTAGAGTTGCTACGTTGTGTGCTGCGTTTGACGCGCCACCTAAGATTAACTTAGTTTTTGTATGTTGCAAAATCAAAACAGGAGCTTCACGAGAAATTCGTTCTGCATCACCATAAATCATTTCATCTAAAGCCAAATCACCAACGACCAAAACTTTCGGCTTAGAAATTTTTTTAATACTTGAAATTAGCTTATCTTTATCTATGTTCATAATACCAACACTCATAATTTTGTATAAGAACATTCTAACACAAACAGGGGTAAAATAAACGAGCATTGAAAACCTTTTAAGACAACCACCTAAAAATAGCGTTATATCAACACATTTACCCACTTGTAAAGTTATGTAAATTAATTATTACAGATTTAGCAATTTTTTAGATTGAGAACACTTTATATTAATATATAAAGCTCTCTCTTCTTATTTAAACGGATAGGCCTTGATATTTACAAGGTCTTTTTTTTGCAAAATTTTAGAATTTATGCCGCTAAATGAATAATACTCATAGCTTTTTTAGGGAGAATAGAAAAACTTTTCATATGAAAAATAATTAACCTGAGAGGTTAAAGATGAAAGAAAAAATATTAATAATATTTACTGCAATATTTTTAAGTTTTATTAGTGAAAAGAGTTTTGCACAATATGCTCCAGATGAACAGGTAAACATCAAGGTTTACGAACAAATTAGCCCTGCAATAGTTGCAATAGAAGCCCAATTAAAAGACGGCTTATCTGCAGGCACAGGATGTATCGTAACGCCTGACGGACTTATATTAACAGGTTCTCACGTTGTTGAAAATTACAAAACGATTGATGTAACAACTCACAACGGGCAAACCTACAAAGCACAATTTATTGCACAAATGGGTAAAAATAGGGACTTAGCACTAATAAAAATAACCCCTAAAAAACCAATCAAAACAGTTTCATTTGGGGATTCTGAGAACGTAAAAGTTGGACAACGAGTCCTTTCAATTGGAAACCCTTTTGGATTTTCTAATACACTTACACAGGGTATAATTTCGCGAATAGACTACGTAAAAAACAGGTTTCAAACAGATGCCGCGATTAACCCAGGATGCTCTGGTGGACCATTATTAAACACAACAGGAGAAGTAATTGGGATAAGCCAATCAATTTACAATCCTGATCAAAATATATCTAACATCGGCATAGGATTTGCAATCCCTTCAAACGAAGCTGTCAAATTTATCGCAACAGTAGATAAAAGTAAAATTTATCCAAATCGAAAAAAGTAAAGCTTAATTAAGTAAAAATTACCCCCTTTTATTTTTGTGTTATATTCAAAATAGAAAAGGGGCTAAAACTTGATTAGATTTCTAGGATCGTGCATGATAAACCTTTGGGAATGTATAAAATACATTTTCGGTGGTAATTTAAAATTCAAGACAGTACTAACACAGGCTGCCGCGATAAGCTATGATTCATTACCAATATCTTTAGTTATTTCATTCATTTCATCTGCAGTAATTGCTATTCAAGTTTCAAAAGAATTTTTGATGACTGGAGCAGAATCCTATATTGGCGGTTCAATTGCAGTTGTAATGATTAGAGAAATTGCACCTGGTTTTGTTGCTTTAGCAATTGGCGCTAGAGCTGGGACTGCAATATCTGCAGAAATTGCAAACATGCAGGTAACCTCTCAAGTTGATGCAATCAAAACCCTAAAAATCAATCCTGTAGGATATTATTTCACTCCTAGATTATTAGCATCTGCAATAACAGTACCTATGGTTGTGTTGATTGCAGAATTTATCGGAATTATAAGCGGAATGTTTGTTTCTATGGGAACAATTGACCTACACCCAGCAAGATATATGACCTCAGCTTGGGCGTGGATTGAAACAAAAGATATTTACATAAGCTTGTTAAAAGCTTGTATATTTGGAACATTGATTGCACTTGTTTGCGCTACAAAAGGTTATGAAACTCGAGGCGGCGCAAAGGAAGTTGGTTATTCAACAACTCAGGCAGCAATTCTATCAACAATTTATATGTTAGTAGCCGATTTTTTAATCAATTTATTATTCTATATTGCATAATTTAACAAAAAGTTAGGAAAACTAACGCCATTGGCTTTTTGTTATATAATTACAACAGGATATGAAAGGACTGTTTTATGAAAGAAATTATTGTCTCAGGGATGAGATCAACAGGGAAATTACACTTAGGACACTATCTTGGAGTTATCCAAAACTGGGTAGAATTACAGGATAAATATGATTGCTATTTCTTTGTTGCAGACTGGCATGCCTTGACTACAAAATACGATAAAACAGATGACTTAAGACAAAACATTTTAGAAGTTGTAATGGATTGGTTAGCTTGCGGTATTGACCCAACAAAATCAACAATCTATGTACAATCTTTGGTTCCTGAAATCGCGGAATTAAATATCTACTTGGGAATGATAACTCCACAAAACTGGGTAGAACGTGACCCAACCTTGAAAGATATGGCAAAAATTCTTAAAACAAAAGAAGGTCAAAATTCACAAATCAATTACGGTTTGATGGGTTATCCTGTTTTGATGAGTTCTGATATTATGATGTTCAATGCACATTGTGTACCAGTTGGTATTGATCAGGTTGCACACATTGAAATCACTAGAGACATCGCAAGAAGATTTAATAACTTGTACGGAGAATTCTTCAATGAAGCAAAACCAATATTAAATCATTGTTCTTTAATTTGTGGCTTAGACGGTAACAAAATGGGTAAATCATTCAATAATGATATTAAAATCTCTGACACCGCAGAAGATACATCTAAAAAAGTTATGAGCGCAATCACTGACCGTTCAAGACTTAGAAAAGATGATCCTGGACATCCAGATGATTGCGAAGTTGCATTCAAATATTGGACAATTTTCGGTTCTAAAGAAGAAATAGAAACCGTAAAATGCGAATGTGAAAAAGGACTAAGAGGTTGCGCTCAATGTAAACGTCAATTGGGGGATAAAATTAACGCTACAATGTCTGAATTCAGACAACGTCGTAAATATTATGAAGAACACCCAGAAGAAGTTGAACGGATCATCGAAGAAGGTTCTGCAAAAGCTAGAGCAAAAGCTCAAGAAGTATTAAAAGAAGTACGCAAGTTAGTAAAAATGTATTAATTTGACGTAAAAAATAAATTTTGTAATAATGTTGGAAATTGAAAAGAGGTATTTATGAATACAGTTACAGTAGTAGGTAGAGTAGGCAGAGATGCATCTGAAGGATTCAGAGCATTTGACTCTGGCAAAATGAAAGCTAATTTCTCTGTTGCAGTAAACAGATGGGATTCTAAAACAAAATCTGAAGTTACAGATTGGTTTAACGTTGAAATTTGGGACAAACAAGCTGAATTTGCTGCTGAATACGTAAAAAAAGGAAGATTAGTTGCAGTTGACGGTGCAATCGCTAACAATCGTTGGGTAGATAAAACTACTAATTCTGAAAAAGAATCTTTCTTCATCAGAGCAAACACAATTAGATTACTAGGTTCTAAAAAAGACGCTGAAGAAGTATTATAAGAAGTAGAAATATGATAATCAGTTCTAATACAGTAGGTATTATTGCAGACGATTTAACTGGAGCAAACGATACCGCACTACAATTCAAATTAAATGGTGCAGATACAAATATCTTATTACATACAGATATTGAGCCTACGTCTGCAGATTTTCAACAAGCGTGGGCAATTGCAACAGAATCAAGAAACATCTCTGCTCAAGAAGCTTTTGATAAGGTTAAAATTGCGACTCAACTTTTTGTTGATAAGATTAACCCAGACTTTTTCTATAAAAAAATAGATTCTACAGTCAGAGGGAATATTGCAGTTGAAGTATTGTCAATGCTTGAAGTTTTGGAATGGGATGCCGCAATTATCATGCCAGCTTTTCCTCAAGAAGGAAGAATTACTGTTGGCGGATACCATTTATTAAAAGGGGTTCCGATAGAACGAACAGAAATGGCAAGAGATCCACATTCTCCAATTTCAGAATCACACCTTCCAACATTATTAAAACAACAACTTGGCGAAAACCTTGAAAATTTGGTGGATTCATTAGATTTAAAAACAATTATGGATGGCGCGGGTCCTATTTTAAGAAAAATAAACGAACTAATTGAAGGCGGAGCCAAAATTATAGTAGCAGATGCAGTTTCAACTACAGATTTGGAACAAATTGTACTTGCAATGGGAAAATCTAACCACAAAATTTTACCTGTAGGTACCGCAGCAGCAGCTAAAGTTCTAAGCAACGAGTGGTTCCAAAAACCAGAAGATGGTGAAGTCCTTTCAATAAAACTACCAAAACTTCCTAAATTTATAGTTTCAGGTAGTGCAACTCAAATTACAGCAACACAAATTGATAAATTTGAATAAAGCGCAGAATTTGAAGATAAAAGTTTGGTTATCGAGCTTGATATGAACACTGTATTGGAAGAAGTGTCTGAAGAACTTGTTGATAGAATTTGTTCAAATCTAACAAACAACAATATTGTAATGGTTCATACCTCAAAGCTATTAAAAAACTTTGACGGATTTTCTGAAGATACAATAAAAGCTGACCTTACAAAATCAGGTTTAGCAAATGTGATTACTGACTTCTTAGCAACGCTAACAAAAAGAGTTTTGGAAAAGAAAAAAGCTGTACTAATTACTCTTGGTGGTGAAACATCTTACAAGTGCTGTAACGCAATTGATGCAAGCCAATTACAGTTAATTGATGAAGTATTACCAGCTATTGCGCTAAGTAAAAATGCAAATTCTGACCAGTGGATTGTTACAAAATCAGGAAATCTTGGTGGAGTTAGCACGCTTATTGAGATTTTAAATTACTTTACTAAACACGAAGAATAACTCATGGATAAAATCGCAATTACAACAGGAGATCCTAACGGTATAGGGGCAGAAATTACAATAAAAGCCCTTAATCAACTTGATTTGCCTGAAGATAAAATTGCAATTGTGTCTAATAAAAAAATCTTAGATTTTTACGGAAAACTCGATAAAGATTATGAAATCGTAGAAATCCCATTCCGCGGAGAAATCAGACCTGGTGAAGTCACAAAAGATGCAGGAGAATTTGCTTTCCAAAGTTTAAAAAAAGTTTGCGAACTTAAACCTAAAGCAATAGTTACAGCTCCCGTTGCAAAAAATGCACTACATTTAGCTGGACATATATATAACGGACAAACAGAAGTTATTGAAAAATACCTAGCTCACGATAATCAATTAGCAGAAATGTTATTTGTTGCAAATGGTTTTAGGGTTCTTCTTTTAACTCGCCATTGCGCATTAAAAGATGTAAATCTAACAAAAGAGATTCTTATTACAAAAGTACAAAACCTTGTGAAAACTTTTAGAACTCAATTTAGAATAGATAATCCAAAATTTGCTTTATGTGGTTTTAATCCTCACTCTGGAGAAAACGGTATATTAGGGACAGAAGAGATTGAAATTTTGATTCCTGCAGTTAAGGAATTACAAGCTCAAGGGGTAAATATTACAATGCCGCTTCCTGCAGATACATTATTTGTAAAAGCGGCACAACACTATTACAAAAATTCAAAAGACGAGTATGATTGCTACTTGGCAAATTACCACGATCAGGGCCTAATTCCTATCAAAACCGTAGCTGGCGACAAAACCGTTAATATGACAATTGGGCTAGATATTGTAAGAACCTCTCCTGGTCACGGCACTGCATTTGACATTGCTGGCAAAAATATTGCATCCGCAGACGGTATGATTGCCGCAATTAAAGAAGTTTTATAGGAGAAAATTATGACTAAAAAGTATCCATTAGTTCTTTTGATTTTAAGTATTTTATTATTTATCTTTTGTTTTGGCGTTTATAAGCTAGACAAATACTATAATAGGACAAATACAAGCTTATCTCAACAAGAAACACAAATTACAACATATCTAGTAGCCCATCTTGAAAATACTCCAAGACTTTCTACAAATCAAAAACTAACACTTGGTAGTGGATATTTTGCACTAGGTAGATATGACGATGCTATTAAAGTATTTAAAATTGCAGCTAAAAAAGATAACCGAGCAAATTGGGGGTTGGCTCTAGTTTATGACAAATTAGAAAAACCTGAACTTGTTATAAAGCATACCGATTTAATTTTAGAAGACATACCTCCTTTATCTGAAGAAAACAAAAACGTTCAAATGCAACTATTCCATCAACTTAGGGCAGAAGCTCATTGGAAGACTAGAAACTATTGGGGTTGGTTTATTGACAATTGCAAATTCCTAAAATATGCAATCTTGTCTAATGAATTCCCTGCATTTTTACAATAACTGACAGATTTTTGCATACTCACAACGACTACAAGAATTTGTATCGACGTTAAAAGTATTGTCATCATTTATTTTAGTGCAAATATCAATTATTCGACTTTCATATTCTAATCTTAATTGAGGGGTAAACTTGATTACATGGTTTTTCTTTTCCTTCAAATTAATATATACAAATGACAATGATGAATATTTTCCCTTTAAAAATTTATCTAAAGCTAATAAATAAACCATCGTCTGATAATCATACTCAGGATTTTTTGGAATTGAGCCGGTTTTATAATCCAGAATAAAATAATCTTCCCCTGTAGTTACAACAGCATCTATGCGTCCACCAACCCAATAATCACCAATTTTGCAAGATAATTGATACTCAGACTTATAATAATCCTTTTGGAAAAATGGGTTATCTAGCAGAGTATTCCAAACATCACGTTCTTCTTGAGTTAAGGCTGTTTCTATGCGAGA
>JAFUPZ010000025.1 GCA_017472545.1 bacterium
AAAGGTATATTTATGACATCTGATATTGGCGGAATAGCAAGTGAAATTTCTTCTTTGCGTCCAAAAATAGGATTAGATGTTTTTACATTAGGTAAAAATGGTGATATAGTTTCTGAGAACTTTGCCCCAGAGGGCACAATACCTCTTCAGGTAATGTGGGCTCAAGATTTATTTAGTTTTACCGAGAAAAATCTTTTCTTAGAAACTGTGCATAATCCTGCAGTTCCTTTGATTAAAGAAATTGGAGCAAAGTTGGAAGCCTACTTTGGCAAAAAATATTCGCCAAAAGATTATCATTTGCAGGGTGGTAATTTCATTAATGTTGAAGCACAAGGTCAAAAAGAACTTTTGGTTGGAAGTTATGAATTGAAGAATGGTCTTAGTGTAAATGAAATAAAAGATAGATTTCAGGTGGATAGTGTTCATTCGATTCCTCAAGTTGCAGCTCATTTAGACGCTTTTATGTTTGTAGATGACGCAAAACGAGCTTTTGTATGTGATGATGAATTAACATTGAAAGATATAGCTGAAGGTATTCGAAAAATTGAACAATATGTTAAAAATAATTTCATAAAAATCTCTGAAAGTGAAGCACGTAGGATGTTTGATTTAAGAGAGAATTTGTTTAAATTATTGGTGGCATTTCATCATATTTCTGAACGTTCACCATATGCAAAGACAAACGAAGCTATTGTGGCTTTAGAAAAAGCTGGTTATAATCCTATTCGTATTCCTGGTAGAATTTATCAGTTTTTGCGTACGAATGGGCAAATTCAACATCAGTACGGAACTAATTTCGCGAACGCAATTCTTCACAAAAATCATATGGGAGATACTGTTGTTATTACAAATGCATCCTCAAATGATATGTGTTTTGGTTTAGATAGAGAGTTTGAACAAAAAGTTGGTTTTAGTTTCAAAAAAATGTTTGAAGATAGTGTTGCACCTTATATCAAAAAAGAAAATATTCATTATATTGAAGGGCAAGACTACGCAGTTCCAAGTTTGTTGAATAATCTTGGTGGTGTCCATTGTGTAAGTTCAGAAATTATCTAAAAGTTTTTAATAAATCAAAAAGAGTCGGTTTCTAGGAGTTAAACCGACTCTTTTCTTTTGTCTTTCAAATGTTACAGAATACGTTGCTCTTGTGTTTTTTGAGTTACTTTCAATTGGAAGTTAATATCATCTGATGCAATATAACTTCTTAGTAATTGATCGTATGTTCTGTGCATTGAATGGAATCTGTCTCGAATTTTCTTTGGCCATTCGATGTCGTCTTTTACTAAGAATTTTTCACCGATAGCGATTTTGTATTGTTTATGTAATACAACTGGTTCAAATTCGTTAGTTTCTTCGTTTCTTATTTTGATAGCTTCTTCAAATGGTTTATCAAGTTTACCTTCTACAATTTTTGAAATCATTGTTCTGTTAACTTGAATATCTGACCATTGGATGATTGTGTTACGTTTTGGCGCTTTTAAGTTGCCTTTAATGTTTTCAACAATCAATCCAACAAGTTCATCCCCTCTGATTCTACCAACTTGAATATTTGATAAATCTTCAGAAACACCATCGAATATTTTCATAATGTCTAAGTTGTTAGAACCATCTTTGATACCACCACGAATAATTGATGATTGGATACCTACAATTACGTTAGGGTCACCTGTGATTGTTCTAACGCTGCGTTTAACCGCACTTGTTAACCAGTTTGCAAGATAGCTGTTTTGGAAACGGATTGATTCACCATAATCTAGTGATACTGGTCTTCCTGCAATACTTGTTAAGCTTACTAATGGTTCAACGTCTTTTGCAAAGCTTTCTTCTAATGCTTTTTGTAAAACGTTTGTGGCTAGTTTATCCTTAACAGTGGTTTTACTGAAGAAGGTATTCATATCTGTTGTTTCTAAATCACCATTATCATCAAAATGCAAGTTCAATGATTTTACGATTTCATTGTCTTTACCTAGTGAATTGATGTTAGTTTTACCTTTTAATGAAGTTAAGTTTTTATGGTCGTGTCCGTTTAACACAACGTTGATTTGAGGAACTTCATCTCTTATCATTTTAGAAATTGGCGCACCAGTGTGGGAAAGAAGTACTACGGCACCTTTTGGGTGTTTCTTTTTGAAAGTGTCAACTTCTTTTCTTACTGCTTCAAATGTTCCTTGCAAGTCTGCAGGGGTTAAGTTTGCGTCTTTTTTGTTGCAATCATCGAAGAATGCCATTTTCTTTAATAATCCAGGGTTGTAGAATTTCATACTTGGGATTGTTACACCAACAAATAATACCTTGTGTTTAAGGTTTGGATCTTTGTCGTCTTGAACTTCATAAACGATGGATTTTACGATATTTTCATTTGTAGCCATTGCTTTTTGTATGCCAGGAGAATTTTCGACGTCAACGTTAGTTATGAGAGTTTTCATTTTTGCTTTGTTCATAACTTTGTACATAAATCTATCGCCAGCATCCAAGTCGTGGTTGCCCATTGTGAATACTGTGTCAAAGTTTGCGTTTTTGCCAGCTTGACCTCGTACATAACTGATAAATTTAGTCAAAAATTGAAGTTGTATATCTCCGTTTGTCATGTTTGGTTTCGTTAAATACCCACGTTTTGATGGGTTAATAAACCAATCGCCAGAAATTG
>JAFUPZ010000026.1 GCA_017472545.1 bacterium
GCTTTACAAATTTCGAAATCAGCACCGTGGTCTAAGTGTAGAGCGATAGGCACTGTAGTTGTAGCTAATGCAGCTTCTACCAATTTAATTAAGTAAGTTTGGTTAGCATATTTTCTAGCACCGGCAGAAACTTGCAAGATGATTGGAGATTGTGTTTCTTCAGCAGCTTCTGCAATACCTTGTAAAATTTCCATGTTGTTTACGTTGTAAGCACCAATAGCGTATCCGCCTTCTAGCGCTTTTTTGAACATTTCATTTGTTCCAACTAATTTTCTTTCACTCATTTGAGTCTCCTTCTTCTTGTATAATATATTACACATGCTTAATCTATAACAAACAAAACTAAACTTCAAGAGATTACAGCAGAGATTGAGTCAGGCAATGCCTGACCTACGCATTAAAAGACCACCTTGTAAAATAGGTGGTCTTTTTAGTTATAAAAATAATTCTTTAATTCTAACCTTCAACTAGCATAGAAGCACCGATAACACCTGCGCTATTTCCAAGTTCAGCAGGTATAATTTCAACAGCATCACGTTGAACTTTCATTGCACGTTCGTTAATAGTTCTTCTGATAGGGTCAAGAAGTAGTTCACCACATTCAGCAACACCGCCACCGATAATAATTCTTTCAGGGTTAAGAAGGTTAATAACACTTGTTAAGCCCATACCGATGTAATAACCCATTTTTTCAAAAATACGTTTAGCAACAGGATCACCTGCTTCAGCAGCTTTAGCAACGATGTATGGAGTAATTTCTCCGTCACCTGCAAGCTCGCGGAACTTAGCGGATTTACCACCTTTAAGATATTCTTGAGCCATAGCCACAATTGAAGGACCAGATGCAAAAGCTTCCAAACAACCGCTATCACCACAACCACAAAGAGGGCCATCTTCCATTTGAAGTTTGATATGACCAAGTTCACCTGCAGCATTAGCAGCACCACGAACAACTTTACCATTGATTACAATACCAGAACCAATACCAGTTCCAACAGTGATACATACAAAGTTTTCGCAACCTCTACCTGCGCCAAATTTCAATTCACCTAACGCAGCACATCTAACATCATTATCAATACGAGTTGGGATATGGAATTCTTCTTCAATCATTTGAGCAATTGGTACATTAACCCAACCTGGGATATTTGGAGCATTTTTAACTACACCTGTTTTGCAATCAACTTGTCCTGGGAAGTCAAAACCGATACCTTGAATATCTTTAGCTTCAGTATTAGTTTCTTTCATTAGGTCTTTAATCGCTTGTTTGATATTGTTAACAGTATATTCATAACCCATTTGAGCATAAGTTGGAACACTATTTGAATAGATAATTTTGCCCTCGCCATCAACTAAAGCAATTTTCACATTTGTGCCACCAACATCAATACCAATTCTTTTTACCATATCTCTCTCCTTTTATATTATAAATATTTTTGATTGTCTTTTTTGGTTGGGATTCTTCGCTACGCTCAGAATGACGGACTTGCGTCATCCTGAGGATGAAATCCGAAGGATCTCTAACTTATTATATCATTATATAAATCTTTCCACTCCTTGTTTGAATCTTCAATTAAAGCAATCTTATACTCTCTTTTCTTTCCTTTAAGATATTTTTCTCTCAATATCGCCTGTTCAATATCTTCAAAGCTTTCAAAATAAATAAGCTTTTCTAAGTTATATCGTTTACTGAAACCTTCTACAACATGATTTTTGTGTTCCCAGATTCGTTTTACTAAATCTGAAGTAACTCCGACATACAAGGTCGAATCATTTTTATTAGTTATTATATAGACATAACCTTGTTTTTCCATACTTCCCTCGATGTTACAGATTCTTCGCTACGCTCAGAATGACGATAACTTTATTTTATATTAAATATCTAATTTATAAAATTGTTAACTTTTGTTACAGAAATCCTCTTGTTTTTTAAAGTTTCATAGCCAAAATGCCGTAATACAACATGAAAGGCACTAAAGTTACGAAATCAAGAAAGGAAAGCAATGGGATTAGCAGCATCACAAGCTAGATTATTAACCATAACAGCGCGTAAAGCTGACTGCGAATTCTTATCAATGAATTTGTCGCACCAAAAAATTGCGCTTTCTCGTAACATGGAAAGAGTGTCTAACGAGTATCAACAAGCATTGAACACAACAAAACTTGTTTACGATTATTATGGTTCAGGCGATAGCGATATGGCATTAACTTACGGATTATTAATGAGTCCGTCAATTTATAACGATTATTATCCAAAATTAGTTACAGATAGCAAAAACAGAGTTGTATTGAATTCTGCATATGCAGCAGCAGCAAGAGCAGCAGGAATTCCTGCAGAAGGTCTTTTAGGAACACCTTCATCAGATGTTCGTAACAAGTTCATCGAATCTCTTGCAAATGTTGGTATTATTACAGCTCAACAAGCAGTAACTATTCAAGGCATAGAATACAACAACGGAATAGGCTTAGGTAATGGCCTTTCTGCTTCTCAAGGTTTAACAGAAATTACATTTGATACATTATTAGACTTATTAACTAACAGAGCTCCTGATTTGAGTCAAGCTGGATTTAAACTTGGGGATAGTTATATTCCTGATACAGATGATGATTTGAGCGATGGTGATGCATCTGCAAATGAAAGACTTATTATTCAATCATCAGATGGTAAAGAATGGCAATCATATGAAAAGGGTGACGCATTCCCTGGTGGCACTATTTCATTAGTACAACTTCTTACAAGTGATACTCAATATTCAATCGGTGGTTTGACAAGAAAAGGTGAACAAATGTCAAACAATGTTGTTGATTATTTACAAGAAAAACTTGTCGGAACACCAGATGATGGTTCAGCTACAAACTTTGCACAATGGTTGTTAGATTCATTCTCATCAGTTTTAGGTGGTACAGCAGCTAGTGATACAGCATTGCAATATGCTTACAACTGTTTATATGATGCAATCATGCCAAGTGATGTAATTCAAGAAACTTTAAGCCAACATGCCATTGATGCCGGAAAGCCTAAGAAAAGAGCGAACCAAACATCTAGCCGTAGCGACGCTGGTAAAGCTCATTTGGCAGCATTAAACGAAGCTTGTGCAAACGTAAAATGCACAGGTTATAAACAAAAAAATTATGATACAGCTTATAGTAAAATAAACGATGACTATATCGGTATTACTGCAACATGGAACAAAGAAGCAAGTGATTGGGACTTCACCGTTGCTGACCGTAAGCACAAATCTCAAGCTGAAGTTAACTTGAATAACTTAGCAAAAGCTTTCTTGACTTCTTATGTTCAATATATGCAAGGTATTGAAACTTCAAAATACAACTGGCAAGCTGGTCACGTAAATGAATGTACTTTGTATAATCCAGAGACTGATGATTTTATGTTCACAATCGTTACTGATACCATTGTTGATGATGAAGATACAGCTTTATATGCAAACTTCTACGATACTATGTTCAACATGATTTGCTTAAACGGTTGGACAGAAAATGCTCAAATCGATGATAAAGAATATATGAGCGAAATGCTTAAATCTGGTATGGTTTACATCTCTTCTATAAGTGATGATGGACGTTATTATCAAGGCAATTATGCGGTGGACAGATGCATCCTCGAAGTTGCTGACGAAGAAGCTATCGCAAAAGCAGAAGCAAAATATAATACAGAAAAAGCTAAAATCGAAAATAAAGAACAAACAATCGATCTTAAAATGAAAAACCTCGATACAGAGATTTCCTCACTCACAACAGAGTACGATACAACCAAAGGTATAATCTCGAAAGCTATCGAAAAAGGATTTAAACGATATGACGCATAAAAAAGACCACATAAGTGGTCTTTTTTAGTATATATTCACAGATTCTTCGCTGCGCTCAGAATGACGGACTTGCGTCATCCTGAGGATAAAATCCGAAGGATCCCTAAACCGCTTTTTGCTTAAGATTCTTCGCTGTGCTCAGAATGACAAACTTGCGTCATCCTGAGGATAAAATCCGAAGGATCCCTTAAAAACCCTTTTTACTTTGAATTCTTCGCTTCGGTCAGAATGACGGACTTGCGTCATCCTGAGGATGAAATCCGAAGGATCCATTACGAACCTTTTTTGCTTTGAATTCTTCGCTGTGCTCAGAATGACGAACTTGCGTCATCCTGAGGATGAAATCCGAAGGATCTATTACGAACCTTTTTTGCTTTGGATTCTTCGCTTTGCTCAGAATGACAAACTTGCGTCATCCTGAGGATGAAATCCGAAGGATCCCTAAACCTCTTTTGCTTAAGATTCTTCGCTACGCTCAGAATGACGAACCTACGTCATCCTGAGGATAAAATCCGAAGGATTCATTACGAACCTTTTTTTGCTTTGGACTCTTCGCTGTGCTCAGAATGACTGATTTCTACACTTTTTGAAATACGAAAATGTATTCGTGAGTAAATATACTAAAACCGCCTGCCAACGCTCTATAACGCCACAAATTGGCAGTTCTACCCTTTCCTCTTTCATTGCCTTGAATATCTTTTACAATTGTAGATTTCAAAACAAATCCTAATTTTCTCATTCTGTTCATACATTCAAACCCTAGTGGCTGAACTTCTGAATTTTTGTAACTATCACCAATAATTAAACAAGCAAAACGTCCTTTTTCAAGCATATCGTAACCGTTTTTGGCAACTTTTTCAAACATATCATAGAATTCTTCTGTAGATTCACAGTTTGATAAGTCTTCTTTTTTGTCTGAAAACTTGATAATATCATCATAAGGTGGATGAAGCATCAAGAATTGAGCTTTCTTTTCACCCAAAATATCAAGACCAGCTTGGATTTTATCTTTAACAACTTCTGATGATGAATCTCCACAAATAATTCTCACATCAGTAACAAGTTGTTTTGGAGTAAATTTTTCAGAAACACTTTCTGCTAAATCTTCTTTTAGCTCAACACCGATACAACGTCTTTCCATATTGATTGCTTCGATACCAGAAGTTCCTGAACCGAAGAACAAATCAAGTACTACGTCACCTTTTTTGGTGTATCTCTCATACATCTGTTGAGCAATTTGTGGGATGTAATTACCGTGATACTCGTTAGAATGTCCGTGTTGTTTCAATCTTGATGGGAATTGCCACAATGTACCAGTCAAAATATGAGCGTAATCTTTCCATTTTTTCAAGTTAATATCACTATATTTTGTAGTTTTAACCTCAGGTTGTTTTACAACCTGCAAATCAGCCTGTTTCTTTGGTTGTAATTTTAAGTTTGTATTAGATTTTCTCACCAAAATTGTCCCCTCGTCTGTATATATTCTTCTACATTCTTAGCTTATAAAAATGTTTCAAATTTGTAATCAAACATTTAGATGATTTTGTGTTTGGTGTAGATTGAGATAGAGGTTTAGGTTTACGTATGCTACGGAATTTATCAAAAATTCTTCGCATTGCGTCATTCTGAGGGTATAACCCGAAGAATCCTCTGCCCAGAATGACAAGGACTTAGTTATGGCAAGAATAAAACAATTATCAAAACACTTAATTAACCAAATCGCAGCAGGCGAAGTTATTGAACGCCCAGCATCAGTCGTAAAAGAACTAACAGAAAACTCCATTGATGCAGGGGCAACAAAAGTTAGTATTGAAATTAACAATGATTGCCGTGATATACGTGTTGCTGATAACGGTTGTGGAATACATCCTGATGATATTTTGTTAGCATTTTCAAAACACGCAACAAGCAAACTTCAAGAGGATGAAGACCTTTTTGATATTAAAACTCTTGGTTTTAGAGGAGAAGCACTTGCCAGTATCATATCAATCTCAAAATTAACTTGCACAACAAGAACAAAAGATTTTGAAACAGGTACAAAAGTTAAATGTGAAAATTCAGAAGTTTCTCAAGTTGAAACAGGTTGCGCAATCGGTACAATTATGGACATCAAAGATTTATTTTACAATGTTCCTGTACGTTTGAAATTCTTGAAAAACTCAAATACTGAATTTTCATACATCCAAGAAATCATTCAATCACTTGCGCTCTCTCACCCTGAAGTCGCAATTGAATTGAAAAAATTTGGAAAAACAGTATTAAAAACCACAGGTCAAGGCAACTTAACCCAAACAATTAAAGAAGTTTACTCTTCAGATGTTACAAACAATTTGAAAGAGGTCTTAAAGACCGATGAGCTTTCAGGTCTAAAAATGACAGGATTTGTCAGCACACCTGACTACACGCGTTCAAGTAAAAAAAGCTACCATTTGTACATAAACTCTCGTAGCGTAAAGTGTCCTGTTTTCCAAAAGGCAATAGATACAGTTTATAAAAACCTAACTGCAAACAACAAATATCCTTTTGTTGTACTTAATCTTGAAATTCCAACCCACGATGTTGATGTAAATGTTCACCCAACAAAAAAAGAAGTTCGCTACAAAAATCCAAACCAGATTTTCAACTTCATATACTCATCAGTTGAAGCAGGGTTGGCAAATTATGTAGAAAAAAATTACACACCTATATATTCTCAAAAGGTTGAAGAACCTGTTCAAAACACTTTTGAACCGACAAAAGAAGAAAGTGTAATCCAATTCCCAACAGCACAAAAAGGATTTTACGTGGACGAAGAATCAGACACAATGTTCATTTCTGATGCAAATATGGAAAAACTTGAAAAAGAAACTCAAAGTTTCCTTCACCCTCAACAAAAACAGATTTTCACCCCTCAACAAGTTCAACCTCAAGAACCTGAAGAAAAAATTATTGGTCAATACAACGATACATACATATTGATTGATACAGAAGAAGGTTTGGAAATTGTTGACCAACATATTGCAGAAGAACGCTATATCTACGAAAAACTCAAATCAGAAAAGAATGTTATTTCGCAAATGTTGTTCGTTTCAGACGTAATTGAAATTTCTACATCTGAAGGGGAATTAATTAAAGAAAACCTAGACAAATTCGAACGTTTCGGATACGGAATAGAGTTTCTAAAAGATACTGAAATAATCTTCCGCAAAGTCCCTCAACTATTGGCTAAAGCTAATCCAAAAGACATCTTAGCAGATATTTTAGAAAATATTGAAGGGGACATTGATAATTTGGAAGAAAAAATCCTAATAACAACATCTTGCAAAGCTTCCGTAAAAGCTAATACAAAGCTATCAATATGGCAAATGCAAGAAATTATCAAAAAATGGCGCACAACAAAAATGCCATACACTTGTCCACACGGACGACCAATTTCAAGAGTTATTCCTCACAAAGAACTTGCAGGATTTTTCCAAAGAAATAAATAAAAAATAAAGTCAGAGATTATTCTCTGACTTTGTTTTCTGTACCATTTTTTAGTCTTACTATATTTTCTCGATGTAAATATATTACATAAACTGCCGCAACCGCCGCATACCAAACATACGCATCTGGCGCATTAAATAGCCACATCAGCAACGGAGCTAAAGCTAATGCCACAATTGAGCCAAGTGAAACAAACTTAGAAAACCAAGTTACAAGCGCCCAAACCAAAGCAATAGTTATACCTGCTTGCCAGCTTAATGCCAATAATGTACCTACACCTGTTGCAACAGACTTTCCGCCTGTAAATTTCAAGAAAATAGATTTACTATGTCCAAAAATCACACAAACTGCAGCAATTACAGGCAATAATCCGATTTTTGCAAACGCAGTTGTGAAAAATGTTGCCAATAATACTGGTACAACACCTTTGATTGCATCTAAAATCATCACAGTAAAGAACCATTTTTTACCCATAACACGTTTTACATTTGTGGCACCTGTTGAACCTGAACCAATAGTTCTAATATCTTGTCCAGTAAAAAGTTTAACAATGATATATCCTGTCGGAATTGAACCAATTAAATATGCTATAACAGCAACCATAGCTATTTGTTTGGCTATTTCTACGTAATCCATATCCTTAATTCTCCCTATCTTCCTATGCGGGTATTATAACATTTTGCCAATTCATTGGCAATTATTTTAAAATCATTTTAAAGCTCAAATTTTCAACAACTGTCTGCAAATTCATCATTGGAGTAAGTGAAATTTGACGTTTTGCCTCTTCAACATATCCCAAATCTTCAACAAAACGATAATATAAATGTTTGTTATTCAAATTAGATTTAATCATCGCTAGTAAATAATTCTGCATTTGAGTAAAAATTTCTTTTGGTTCATTTTCTGCAACCAATTTCATCAAAGTGGTTTCAAATTCTAATACGTCATTTCTAGCAATTGTCCAGTAATTGCCTATAACACCTTCCACCAAAGAATATTCTTCATTCTCTTCTTTTACCCCAGGTACAAAAAATGCCTGCGCACGAGATACAACTGTTGAAATTATATCTGATTTATCTTTTGTCAAAAAGATAAATGTGGTATTTTTTGGGGGTTCTTCAAATGTTTTCAAAAGCGCATTCGATGTAGCTTCTGGGAAATTCATTTGATTTAGAGGTAAAAGATTACCATCTTCATCCCTGTCACAGAAAATATACACTCGGTGATAATCACTTGTTACAGCTAGTTCGTTAATTATTGCCTTAGCTTGTCCAATATTGATATTTTTCTTACCTTTTGTTGAATCTTCATCATCAGATGCCCCACCTGCTTCTTTGAAATCTAAACGAGTATAAATTTTCACAGCAGGATGTGCTTGCTCTTTTATCCAACGACAATTCAAACATTCGCAAGTTTTTGATTTGTCTTCAGAACAGTTCAAAAGTCTTGCAACTTCTAGTGCTAGTTCACATTGAGATGTAATATCTGGACCCCAAAAAAGTAGACAATGACTAATGTTTTTATTTTCATCAACAATCCCATTTGCAAAATATTCCAATAATTTTGGAAGCTTCTGGTCGATTTCGTTATTGTAATATAGCATATTCGACCTCTCTTTCAACATCCATTGTTGCCTGACCTGATTTGATTCTAAATTCTGCATTGGTTAAGTTTTCTTTTAACTTAACAAGATTTTTCAATGAAACATTTTTCAATTTCTGCATCTCTAATTTTACTCGATATGGATGCATATTGATAATTTTTGCAATTTCATCTGGAGAATACTTTGAAGCATTCGCTTTAATTTGGATTTTACCATGCAATAAAGTGTGTAATACTGACAAAATCTCCAATGGATGCTTTTTAACTAACAACTTTTGAAACTCTTCCATAGCCTTAACTTTTTCATCACAAATTAAATAATCAGCAAACACAAACAAATCTTCATTTGTCACACATATTTCTTTTACCATATCTTTTGTTATAGGCTTATCCCCTGCGTAGATTTTTAATTTTTCCAACTCAGAATCCAACATCCTTAAGTTTGAACCGATCTGAATAAGAATTGTTGAGGCAATTTCATCAGTCAATTTTAAATCTTTAGTTTTTGCTTGGTTTTTAATCCACCCCTCTAATTCTGCTGTTTTATAAGACGGAATTTGAACAAATTCTTGAGCATTAAATTTTGATAATAATTTAAAAAACTTCTTTCGCTTGTCAATTTTCTTCTGACTATCAGGAGGAATTTGTGCAACAAAAATTATATCCACATTTTCACTAGCACCCTCTAATGCCTCTGTAATTTGAGCTATTTGCTTGTCATCAAAACCTTTGTCTTCTGAAGTTTTACCACTCAAATAAGACAAGCAATTAATTTCAATCAACATCTTTCCAAACATCATTGGTTGAGATTTTATTGCTGCAACTAAATCAGGGAATTTTGGATTATTAAAATATTTATAACTCATTTCAATGAAATCTTTATCAAGCTTGCTCTTAAACTTCTTGATTTCATTTGAAATATTAAATTCTTCATCCCCATAGAAAAAATAAATCATACTTATATGATATAAGAAAACTATTTTTTAGTAAACTTTTCATTAAATAAGATTAATAATGGTTTAAAAAATCAACTTAATTATTTTCTAAATCCTAAAAAGTTTAAAAACATTTCCCACGAAGTAATTGGATTTTTTATTGGAGGATAAAACATATTTACATCCGAAAAATCATAATAATCAGCCTTTCTGCCTTGTATTATAAATTTATCCAATCTACGATTTGTATTTGCATTTTCAGTATTCATACCATATTTTCTGTAAAAAATATGAGGAATCCGATGTGGCGAATAACTTGCACTAGCAAATAAATGAAAATATCCGTTACACCCTTTTTTCTTGCTATAAAACTGTGCAAAGTTCAAGAAATCTGTTCCTAAACCATATCCCGAAAAAGGTGACAGCAACGTTTTAACATAAACTGACGGAACATTTTTTTGCCCATCTCTATCTACAACAGTTTTCATACATTCCATTACAGCTTTAAGCTTACCTTCTCCTTTTTGAGTCGAAATCATTATGAATCTATCAACAATTTCACCCGTAATCTCGTGTTTGCCAGTAGCTTGATGATAAATCAGATGCTTTGGAAAAGGTTTTGGTTTTATTGGTGGATATTTTAGGCCTGAAAGTTTCATAGTTATATTTAAAGTTAAACAAGAAAATTTTTGCTCAAAACATTGTTAAAAAATAATAATATTCAAGACGAAACGCTTTTTTAGTATTATAATTAGAAAAGAAGTAGAGATTATAAATAGTAGGGATAAGATTTTGAAAAAGAAATATCATTTTATAGCAATTGGTGGAGTAGGGATGAGCGGATTAGCAAAATTCTTGTTACAAAAGGGTTTTGAAGTATCCGGATCAGATATAAACGATAGTAAATATGTCCAAAAGGTTAAAAAATTAGGCGCAAAGGTTTTCATTGGACACGATGAAAACAATTTGCCTGATGATTGTGTCGTTATTGCAAGTACCGCAATCCGTGATGAAAATCCAGAAATTCAAAAAGCAAAACGTTTAGGATTACCTATTTGGCACCGTTCTGATTTATTGGCAGAAATTTCAGAAAACGAAGAGTATTTCATCGGATATTCAGGCACACACGGAAAAACAACAACTAGTGGATTGTGTTCATATATTATGGAACTTGCAGGTTTAAAACCATCTTACGTTGTTGGGGGGTTACTTCCTGAAATTGATACAAACGCGAATGCTACAAATGAAAAGTATTTTATTGCAGAACTTGACGAAAGTGACGGAACAATCGTTAAATATAGCGCAAATTTAGTTGTTGTAAATAACTTAGAACCTGACCATTTAGATTTTTACAAAAATGGTTTGGATTCCATTCTAGAAACTTTTGAAAAATTCTTATCTAATATCAGACCAAACGGTATAATTTTGGCAAATACCGATAATGATGGTGTAAAAAGACTTGTAAAATATTATACTGAACACGAACTTGCAAACAATGCTAAATTTGTAACTTATTCAATCGGCGGAAATACTGACTATTCAGCAAAGAATATTCATTATGGTGAAGATTTTACAACTTTTGACATTGTACATAAGGATGAAGTCCTAACTAACTTAAAAATTTGTTTGAAAGGTGTTCACAACGTATACAATTCACTTGCAGTATGGGCTAGTTTACATCTTGCAGGAGTTGATATGAGTTTGGTTAACCCACACTTTGCAACATTTACAGGTATGGGAAGAAGATTCCAAAAAGTTGGAGAATTTGACGGCATAACAATTTATGATGATTATGCTCACCACCCAACAGAAATCAAAGCAACATTATCTTCTTCAAAATCATTCAAGGAAAGAAATGTTATTGCAGTATTCCAACCTCACAGATACACAAGATTATCAAACTTATGGAATGAATTTATGGGTGCATTTGGTGATGTTGATAGGGTAATTGTAACTGACGTTTATGCCGCAAGCGAAGACCCAATTGACGGAGTGAATTCAATAGCTTTCACAAATGAGTTGAAAGAAAAAATTGATATTCCTTGTGAGCAATACTCAGGTAGTATTCAGGAAGTTGCACAAAAACTTTACCCAACCCTAAAATCTGGTGATATTGTAATCGGTTTAGGTGCTGGAACTATTACCAATTTAGGAAAAGAATTACTTACACTAAATAAGGAGTAACTTAATTGACAACTGTTTCTGAAAAAAACTTTGAAATTAAAACACTAACTTCGTTCAAAATCGGCGGAGTTATCAAAGAAGTGTTTTTCCCTGAAAATGTTGAAGAATTTGAACAAATTCTGAAAGAAAACAAGGGGATAAAAGTTTTTGGAAATCTTTCAAATACTCTTATTTCTTCTGACGGATACAATGGTAAAATCATTTTGACAACCAAAATGAACACTATCAAAATTGATGGAACAAAAGTTATCGCAGATGCAGGGGTAAAAGGTCCAATGCTTTCACAAACAGTTTGCAAAAAGGGACTTTCAGGTTGTGAATTTATGATAGGTTTTCCTGGATCAATTGGCGGAGAAGTTTGTATGAACGCTTCTGCCAACGGACAAGCTATCAGCGATACTTTAGTTTCTGTAACCTGCTATTCTTCTGATAAAGGTATCATAAAATTCACTAAAGAAGAAATGAATTTTGGTTATAGAACTTCACGTTGTCATTTTGAAGATTTAATAGTTTTACAAGCTGAATTTGAACTTATTCAAAAAACAAAAGAAGAAGTTCAAACCAAAATGGACGAGTGTTTGGCTTTTAGAAAATCTCATCAGCCACTTTTATCAATGCCAAATTGCGGGAGCATTTTCAAAAACCCAGAAGGCGATTCTGCAGGGAGAATGATTGAAGCGGTTGGTGCAAAAGGATTAACTTTTGGTGGAGCAAAAATTTGGGAAAATCACGCAAATTTCATTGTGAATTATAAGAGTGGAAATTCACTTGATGTACTTGAGCTTATGAACACAATGTACACAAAAGTGAAAGAAAGATATAACATAGAATTAGAACCTGAAATTAGATTTTTGGGTGGAAATAACAAAAGGGAAAACGAAATATGCAAAACGTTATACAAAAAATAGATAAAAATTCAAAAATTGCAGTTCTTTCTGGAGGTTTATCCTCAGAAGCTGAAGTTTCAAGACGTTCTGGCAAAGGTTGTTATGAAGCGTTGAAAAGACTTGGATATACAAATGTAGAACTTGTTGAAGTAGATACAAATATTGCAAATAAATTAAAAGAAGGGAAATATGACATTGCCTACAACGCACTCCACGGCAAATACGGCGAAGACGGTTGTATCCAAGGGATTTTAGAACTTCTACAAATTCCTTATACTGGATGTGGAGTAATGTCTTCTGCGGTTTGCATGAACAAAGAATATACAAAACGTATTCTTTCAACTTGTTCTGACATCCCACTTATCAAATCAGCATTTGTTAAAAAAGGTGAGGATGTGAAAGAAAAAACCAAAGATCTAAAATATCCGCTAATCACAAAACCGGTTTCTGAAGGTTCAAGCTTTGGTATGACAAAGGTTAATACTCCTGAAGAACTCGAAAAAGCTTATCAAGAGGCAATCAAATATAACGATGATGTTCTGATTGAAGAATATCTTGTTGGTATCTGCGCAACAGTTGGAATTTTAGAAGGCGAAAATGGACTTTTTGCTACAGAAATCTTAGAATTAAGACCAAAAAATGAATGGTACGATTACGAAGCAAAATATACAAAAGGAATGACTGAATTCATTCTTCCTGCAGAATTGTCACCTGAAATGACTAAACAAGTAAAAGAAATTGCAATGAAATCATTTGAAATTGCAGGATGCAAAGGTGTTTCAAGAGTTGACTTTTTAATCGTAAATAATATCCCATATGTACTTGAAATCAACACCTCACCAGGTATGACAGAAACCAGCGATTTGCCTGCACAAGCTAATGCAATGGGAATAAATTACGACAATTTGGTACAAATTATTTTAAATGGAGCTGGACTTAATAGATAATGGCAGAAAAACATCAAAAAAAACATAACCGCCAGCAAGAAGATAATCACGATGAATTTACATCCGTGAAGCATTCTGTAAAGCGCAAAAGAACAGAAAGAAAATTAAGAAAAAAACGTAAGAAAGTTAACCATCTTAAAACTTTCCTATCTTCTGCCTTGCTTATTCTTCTTGTGATTGGAGGATATGAATTTTTCAAAATGCCACAATGGTATTTACCACAAGATACTTTTACGAACCCTATGTCTGGTAGAGTTGATATAGTTAATAATAGAATTGTACCAACATATGTGATTCAAAATGAAATAAAAGATGTTGAAGTATCTAAATTACCAATATTTTTGACTAGTGTTACTCCAATAAAAAAAGAGTTATACGAAAATCCAGTAATCAAAAAGGTTTATATTAGACGTTACGGTTTCCCTGCAAGATTACAAATAATTATTCGCGAAAGAGAACCGATTGCAGTAATCAAACAAGATATAAATTCAAAACCATCTGCGTTTTTCACAACAGACGGAATGCTTGTAATGCACAAACGTTATATGAACATCTCAGATAAAGAAGCAAAACTATTGAAAATTTTGACATCTTCAAAAGATCTTCAAAAAGATATTCCTTTTGAAAAATATCAAGAACTAGAAAAAATTGTACAGGCAGTTGAAACCTATTCTGATGAAAAAGTAGAATACATCGACCTTAGAAAACCTAATGATGTTTTCGTAAAAATCAAAACAACAAGCATCAGACTCGGCACACTTGATAATACTGTTTATGAAAGAATTAAAAGAATTTATACAATCTTGCCACAAATTACCGAAGTAAACAGTAAGATTAAGTATATCGATTTAAGTTGGGATAGAGTAAATTATTTAAAATTACAACAAACTAAGTAATATGAATTTTAACGAAAAATATAATTTAATAAAAAATCTCGCAAAAACAGAACTAGAAATAATTGAGAAAACTATGGTTTCGCAAATAAATACTCGCGAACCACTTAATAATTCGTTGATAAAATTTCTAACTTTACCCTCAAAAAGAATTCGACCTCTTTTGGCTATTTTATACACCAAAGCTCAAGGAGAAGAACTAACCCAAAAACAGCTTGAACATCTAACTGTTGTGGAAATGGTTCACAATGCATCTTTAATTCACGATGATATTATTGATGAAAGCAAACTTCGCAGAGGTAATAAAACAATTAGCGCTGATTTTGATAACAAACTTGCTGTAATTTCTGGAGATTACATCCTTGCTATTTCTATGGAAATGCTTACAAAGATTGGTAACATCGACCTTATAAATAAATTTGCACACACAATTCGACAAATGTGCCTTGGAGAAATCAATCAGAATTTCGACCGATTTAAAATCGGAACAATAGAAAATTACATTGAAAAAACAAAAAACAAAACAGCATACCTATTTGAAGTTGCACTAACAGGATGTTCTATACTTAGCCAAAACCAGAAAAATACCGAAAATGCTAGTCAACTTGGGTTAAATATTGGAATAGCATTCCAAATTAGGGATGATATTATCAATATGACAAATTTCGACCCAACAAAACCTGCACATAATGATTATCAAGAAGGAATTTATACCGCACCAATCATTCTTGGAGAACAGTCTGATAACTACACTTCAGGTATTGAAAAAACTAAAGTTTTATTGAATAATTATTTACAAAGTGCAAAAAAACAAGTGGAAACACTTCCAAACAACGAATATAAAACAGCACTAGAAGAGTTTTTGGAGCTATTAAATGATGTTTAAAATAAGAGAAAATTGGGAAAATTTTAAATCTAGAATGAAAGAAAAACAAAATGCTGCTTGGATGAATTTCAAGTCAAGACTACCTGAAAAAACTCAAAATTCTCTTGATAAATTCGAAGATTGGTACAGAGAATACAAAGAAACAGCACTTTGCGAAGTTATTGAAACTGTTGTTTTTGTTGTTGTAATGGTTATTATTATAAGATTTTTCATCGGCGAAATTCGTTGGATTCCATCTGAATCAATGGTTCCAACCCTTGTAAAAAAAGACAAAATTATTGTTGAAAGATATTCAAGATTTTTCACCAAACCTCAACGCGGAGATATTATGGTTTTCTATCCACCGTCAACAAAATTATCAAGAAAACCTATACCTTTACTATCCAGATTAACAGGTGTTTTATGTAATGATGTTGCATATATAAAACGAGTTGTTGGTTTACCTGGTGACAAATTAGAAATCAAATTTGAAAAAGACGGCTCCGCATACGTATACATAAACGATAAAAAATACGAAGAAGATTACATTAAAAGTGTTTATGAATTTACGCCTTGCGCAAATGAACATCTCATAATGATAGCACCAGGAAGTGTTGCAAAATGCGGCCCA
>JAFUPZ010000027.1 GCA_017472545.1 bacterium
AAACCTTCTGGAACATCATCTCTTTGTTTTGTAATAATGTAACGCATACTTTCTCTCCTATATTGCTAAAATTATACTTTTAATATTTTCATCATTAACAGAATCATACGCAAGTTTTTTATCTTCTTGAGTAATAGACTCCATTTGTTTTAAAACTTCTAGTGACTTTAGAACAACAGTCGGATTATTTGAAGTTAATAAATCTCGAACCTTCTGTTCATTTTCAGTAAACTCTAATGCTGTATAAACAAATAAACTTTCAGCTTTTAATTCTAAATCTAGCAAATCAAAAAGCTCACCTTGGTTTACACAAACTAATAACTTTTTAATCTCTAGAATTTCTTGTTTTGTATCTTTTGATTCATCAAACAAATATTCATCATTTTCAGTTAGAGTTTCAAACTTATCAATAGCATTGATTAAAACAGCTGCAACTTCTGAATTTTTTGGTTCCTTAATAAGTTTGTCTAAAAAATCATATAATTGAAAATCAAAAACCTGAGATAATCCTAAGATTTCTCCAAGACCATTTATTATCATATTAGCGACAAAAAGCCCATCTGTTCTATTTTTAGAATAAAGCGAAAATACATCCAACAAATATGGAACATCGCCAGCCATATTTTCTGCCATTGAAGACTTTTTCATCACATTAATAATTTCATCTACAGCATCTTTTTTACCGTAAGAAACCAAAAATTTAACCCCATCCAAACGAGTAAATTCATCATCAGAAGCTAACATTTCAAGAGCCTGCTCATACGATGATGTTTCACCCAATACAGACAAAGTAGATGCGCAATTTGAACTTAAATATAGATTATCACTATAAGCGTATTGTTTTAACAAATCAATTGCCAATGGATCTTGAATATATGAAAAGAACTTTGCGCAATAAACTTTTTCATCATCAGTACCATTTTCAAAAATTTCCAGCATTTTATCTGTCAAATCTTCATCCGCATAGCGAACCAAAGTTGAAACAATAAATTCTTCATAAGATGGCGAATAGTATTTCAAAAAGTTCAACAAATTCAAATAATTTGTTTCATTACATACCTTTGCCAATCTCTCAGAAACATTCTGTTTTACAAAATCAAATAAAAAATCTTCTTTTGAAACCAACTCAGAAAACAATTCCTCATCAGAATTATTTATAAGACTATAAGCAACAGACTCAAAATCCTGAGGATTTTTGCCTGTCAATTTCTTTAAATTATCACTCATAAAATAAGCCTTTAAATTAGTCTAAGTAGAATACTGTAATAACTTTGTGACCTTCTTCAGCGTATTGAACTGCATTATGAAGAGTTTTACTTGTATGAGATAAGAAACAGATCAACTGATTACATTCATCAATAATTTCTCTGTTGCAAACTCTAGAAGCATCAGCCAAAGTCATCATAGCTCTATCTGAGTGTTCAATAATATTAGGAACCCCAATTAACTGGTCTTGAACGTCAGATGGTTGTTGACCAATTGTTTGAGGAAGAATAACACATAATTTGTCAGGATTAGCCTTCATCGCACCACGAATTGCAGCCGCGTTTGTACCTGAAGAACCACCTGAAGTAATGATTGTATTACCTTGCATAACAAGAGCTGTAGCAAGTGTTTCAATCATTTGTTGATGAGTGATAGGAAGATTTCTACTTCCGATAATTGCAATTTTTTTAGCTGATTGTTTAATTGTAGCCAATTCCATTGCTAATTCGTCAACAGTATTAGGAGCATCTGATTTTACAGTATCCATATCTTCATCGATTGGAACTACAATCGACCTTTGAACATCGTCTTGATTTTCGTCTGCACTTAATAAAATTTCCATATCACTTTCTGTCATTTTTTCTTTTACCTTTTGATTGCATTTCTTACATTTTTAAACTATTCTATATAATAGCACATTTTTTTTGATTTGGGAAGAGGTCATGGAAAATCTATTAGAAAATCTTAATAAGGAACAAGCCGAAGCAGTACAAACAACAAAAGGTCCTTTGCTAATTTTAGCTGGTGCAGGATCAGGTAAAACAAAGGTTTTGACTACTCGTATTGCACATATGATTAGACAAGGAGTTAGGCCGAGAAACATCTTAGCTGTAACATTTACCAATAAAGCCGCTAAAGAAATGAAAGAACGTATTGGGAAAATACTTGGGGAAGATACTGTAAAATATATGTGGGTTGGGACTTTTCACGGAATTTGCGGAAGAATTCTACGTGAAAACATCGACAAATACAATACTGCAACAGGTAAAAAACTAGACAAAAATTTCACTATTTACGATGATTCTGACACTAACCAAATCATTACAAGAGCAATCAAAAAATTAAATCTTGACGATAAGGTTTATCAAACTAAACTTGTTAAAGCAGTAATTTCTAACGCTAAAAACAAAATGCAAGATGCAACCACCTTTGCAACTTATGCTCGTGATTTCAAATCTCAAAAAATAGCATCAATTTATGAAGAATATGAAAAAGCTTTAAACAACAATAACGCAATCGATTTTGACGATATGCTAATGCTTACAGTAAAACTTCTACAGCAAAATGCAGAAGTTAGACAACAGTATTATGATAGATTCCAGCATATTATGGTCGATGAGTACCAAGACACAAACTTGGCTCAATACAATTTAGTTAATATGCTATATACAAATCTTTCAAAAGAAGTTCCCGATGAACGTTCATTATGCGTAGTAGGTGATGTTGACCAATCAATTTATTCTTGGCGTGGTGCAGATTTCACAATCATTATGAACTTCCAGAAAGATTATCCAAAAACAAAACTAATCAAACTGGAACAAAACTACCGTTCAACAGGAAATATCCTAGAAGCAGCAAACGCAGTTATTGAAAACAACAATGAACGTGTTGAAAAGGTTTTACGCTCAAACAAAGGTACAGGTGAAAAATTAAGTTACTATATAGCTGATGATGAAGCTGACGAAGCAAACTATATTGTAGCCAATATCAAGCGTACTGCAGGTGGAAATTACAACCAATTTGCAATTTTATATAGAACAAATAACCAATCACGTGCATTAGAAGAAGCTTGTATGGCAACAGGCGTTCCATATAAAATCTACGGTGGAACAAAGTTCTACGACCGCGCAGAAGTAAAAAATGTTATTTGTTATTTAAAACTAATCAATAACACAGATGATTCTCAAAGTTTACGTAGAATTATCAACGTTCCAAAACGCGGACTTGGTGATACAACACTAAAAAATCTTTCGGATTTTGCAGCTTCAAAAGATATTAGCTTATTTGAGGCAATAAAAATTTGTGAAGAATCAGATATTCCTGCAAAAACTCAATCCAAATTAAAAGACTTTGCAACACTAATCACAAAATTTCAAGATGCAAAAAACTCTTATACCCTAAAAGAATACGTAACTCTTGTTATTGAAAAATCAGGATACTTGGCAGAATTACAAACAAAAGCTGCAAATGACCCTGAATTTCAAGATGATATTAACAACTTGCAAGAACTTGTAAACGTTGCAGAAGAATTTGTGCCAGAAGAAGAAGATAATTTACTAGGTGAATTCTTACAACAAGTAGCGTTAGTTTCTGATTTAGATTCAATGGAAGATGAAACAAACAATATCACAATGATGACTCTTCACTCGGCAAAAGGTTTAGAATTTCCAATCGTATTCATTGCAGGTATGGATGAAGGTATTTTCCCAAGCCAAAGAACACTACAAGTTCCATCAGAAGTAGAAGAAGAACGTCGATTGATGTACGTTGGCGTTACACGTGCTGAAGAGAAATTATATCTAATTTCAGCAAAACGTCGACAAACTTGGGGGGAATACAGATACTACAACCCTTCAAGATTTATGCAAGAAATACCACAAAACCTAATAGAATCATTTGAATCAGAAGGTCGCTCAAGCAGTTCTTCAACATTTAGAAGTGCTGTATCTAAAGCGAAAGAAAATTACGCAAAATCCGATTCTGACGGATACGTAAAACCTTCAACAGGTTTTGGTGCAAATTTCGTAGCACCACAAAGACGCGGTCTTGCATCTTCATCAAATTCAAGTTCTTCAAACAGTTACAACAACAGCTACAATCGTTCTTCTAGTTATCAAAAACCTCAATCAAACCGTACTCCTCAGCGTACAATGATTGTGAAATCAGCTATCAATAAAAAGCGTGAAGAAGAAAAAATTGCAGCATTTTTCAAAGATAACGCAATAAAAAGAATGGCAG
This sequence comes from bacterium, assembly GCA_017472545.1. Classification (GTDB taxonomy): domain Bacteria; phylum Cyanobacteriota; class Vampirovibrionia; order Gastranaerophilales; family Gastranaerophilaceae; genus Zag111. Next base: position 4,225 of record JAFUPZ010000027.1, read on the forward strand.
AAGAACGTCGTCAAAGACTTGCTGCAGAAAAACAAGAAGCTGAAGCAAGAGAAAAAGAAAGAGAACAAAACAAATTCGTTGATGATGTTATGGAAGTCGGACAAAGAGTATTCCACGAACAAATGGGAATCGGACACATTATAGACGTTATGAATGTTGGCGAAAGTATTATGTACACCATTGATTTTGGCAAATTAGGCAAAAAGGCAATGGATGCATCTTACGCAAAACTAAAAAAATTCTAGAATAATATTCCCTTGCATATTTAAAAAGGGTTAGAGTGAGGGTATTTCATTTACCCCCATTTATGATAAAATATGTTTATTAGTTAATAAGGAGAGAAAAAACATGGCAGAAGCAAAAATTTTAGCAACAATCGAAAGATCAGATACTGAACAATTACAAATTTCTGTAAGCGAATATAAAGGTAGAAGTTATTTAAATATGAGAATATTTTACACAACAGATGAAGGTGCTACTTGGCTACCTACTAAAAAAGGTGTAACATTCTCACCAGATCAATTAGACCTATTAACAGAAGCTATTGAAGAAGCAAGACAAGAATTTATGGCAGCTGAGGGGTAAATATATAACCTCACTGACTTACAAATGAGGTCTAACCTAGAAAAACAACGGTTATTCTGGAATAAAATTTAACAAGGATTATCAAAAATGGAAGATGGAATTCAAACAAATTTATTTGAAATACCTTCCCGTAAACTAACTCTAAAAAAACGGGAACCATCAAAAGTGGATGATAATCCTTCTTTTATCTCACATAAATACGCAGTTTGTCTTGTAAATATTAAAGTTTTAGGGGTTAAAACCTTCAGTTATATTATCCCACCTGAAATGCAAGACAAAATCAAAATCGGCCAAGCTCTTTTAGTTCCATTCGGTAGACAGGGGCTAATCAATGCTTTCTGCGTAGGATTTTCAGACTATTTGCCCCCAGAAATCAAAGCAAAAAAAGTTAGTAAAATTTTAGATGAAACACCATTATTTTCTGTAGAATATTTAAAACTATTAGAATGGGTTGCAAATTATTATTGCACAGACTTAATCACTGTTTTAAATACTGCAATTCCACTAAAACTAATTGAAAAATCATTAAAAACAGAACAGACTATCGAATTTGTAAAAGCTGATAACGCAACAAAAAGACAATTAGAAATCCTTGAAATCCTGAAAGCTCAAGGAAAAATGTCTTTGATTGATTTTGAGAAACTTGCAAAAACCACTCGTGCAACAGTGAAAAAATTAGAAGCTTTAGGTTGTGTAAAACTTGAAGAAGAGCAGATTTATCGCAACCCATTAGATATTTTAAAAATCGATAAAAAAGAAGATTTGTTCGAATTATCAGAAACTCAACAGCAAGTTTACGAGGGCATCTCCAAACAAATAGAAAAAGAAACCTCTCCACAAATTCTGCTTCACGGAATCACCGCAAGCGGTAAGACAGAGGTGTATTTCAAACTTATCGACGACACAATAAAAGCTGGCAAAAATGTTCTATTCTTAGCGCCAGAAATAGCTTTAGCATCCCAACTAACAAAACGTCTTGCAAGAAAATTTGGGACAAAAGATGTTGCAATTTGGCACAGCAGTATTTCAGAAGGTGAACGTTACGATGTTTGGCAAAAACTTTATAAAGACGAGATAAAAATTCTAGCAGGCGCACGCTCTGCCGTATTTGCACCATTAAAAAATATCGGACTTATTATAATTGATGAGGAACACGAAGGAGCTTATAAACAAACCTCGCCTGCTCCAAGATACGATGCAAGACTTGTTGCAAGAAAGCTAGCAGAATTCAATTCTTGTCCACTAATTTTAGGTTCAGCAACACCAGATATTTCAAGTTACTATCGTGCAGTAAACTCAAATCACTTGTACGAAATGCTAAAACGCTACAACAACGCCAAAGTTGCACCTGTAACAGTTATCAATATGCAAGAATATGGTCGTGCTGCGTACAAAAGTCTTATTTCAAAACCACTACAAACAGCAATAAAAGAAACTCTTGATAATAAACAACAAGTAATTCTTTTAATTAATCGTCGTGGATTTTCAACATACACTCAATGTCAAGGTTGCGGACACGTAATCGAATGTCCAAATTGCGCAATTCCAATGATTTGGCACGCAAAAGATAATATGCTAAAATGCCACTATTGTAACCATGTAGAATATTTCCCTGATGTTTGTCCAAATTGTGGTTTTGATACCCTTAGGAACTCAGGCACTGGAACTCAAAAAATCGAACAATATATCAAAGATTTGTACCCTGATTACAACGTAGAACGTATCGATAGTGATGTGTTGGTCCGAAAAGGCGAACATATAAGGCTTTTGGAAAAATTCCAAAAGGGGGAAATCGATATTTTAGTAGGAACCCAAATGATTGCAAAAGGTTTGGATAACCCTAACGTGACACTTGTTGGGGTAATTTCTGCTGATGCGAGCTTCAACTTACCAGATTTTAGAGCTTCTGAACGCGGATTCCAATTATTAACCCAAGTCGCAGGACGTGCAGGTCGTGGTGAGTTCAAAGGACGAGTACTATTCCAAACATATAATCCTGAATATTATGCACTGGAAAGTGCCAAATCTCAAAACTATTCCGAATTTTATAAAAAAGAAATTCAATCACGAGAAGACTTTGACTACCCACCATTTAGCCAAATTATTCGTCTAATATTGAGTTCACAAAACAAATTCCGAGCAGAAAAAGCTGCTCAAGAAATCGCACTAAGATTATGCACAATGATTGAAAAATTCGGCTTTGGCGAAAGACTTGATGTTCTAGGCCCAACACCTTGTGTAATCGAAAGAATAAACGGTTATTATCGTTTCCAAATTCTGATGAAAAACAAACTTGAAGAAAAAGGACATCAATTTATTTCAAGCTTCTTGAATAAAATCTCATCACCAAAAGACATCAAAATGACAATCGATGTTGATCCATTGGATATTTTGTAATCGAAAACTTAATAAAATTTAGATTATATGTCTAAAGTATCCCAAGTTGCATGGTCAAAATTAGCTCTTAAATTATCATAATCCGCATTATCCGCAGTAACACCAATACATAAAACCTGATTTAGAAAATCTTCCAAAGATTTTATAATTTTAACCTTTGAATTCCACGGATTTTCTAAGATAACAGAAACAACTTGACCATTCTCATCTTTTACAAATTCTTCAATTTTATATGAATGTTCTTTCATATTTCTAAGCTTGTCACTTTGTTGAGATTTTGAATACTTTTCAACTTCTTCCCAGTTTTTTGAATCTCGGTAATGGCAAGTTATTGCATACTTTTCAGGATTGTTAGCCAATTCATTTATCAAATTTCTAGTAACTTCTTTGTCAAACGTATTATAAGAAAATTCGATATTATCTTTAATTAAATCATCTAAGACGATACGTTGTGTGGCATCTAGCTGGACTTGCTCGACATTATTTACTCTTGGAGAGTTATAAAATTGATTCCCCACATTACCCAAAAGAAGATTTTGTACAGAAATTTTACCTATCAATTGCGCACAGTCCAAAGGGTTTTCAAATCTTTCAATTCTTCCTGCATCAGCCTCTTGCTTTAAATATCTTTCAATACCAACCTCTAGTAATAACATATCAATATCACCAGATGAATATTTTTTAGAATCACGTAACGCTTGAATTTCCTCATATCCAATTTCTGTTTGATACCCAACGCCATTTAATCTTATTTGATATTTATTATTTTCCTTATCATTAATAATGCTTTCTTTTATGGCTTTTGCACCCCATTCGGTATCAGCCATTGCACTAACCTGAGATAGTAACCAGCAATCACCAGACTTGCCTTGCATAAAATTATCAACAACACCATCTGATTTTGTTGTCATCGTTTTTATATAATTTCTTTCGACATCATTTATAAATGATGATAATTCTTTTGTACTGTGCTTCTCATTCGAAAAAACCTTGCCTAAGAAATTTTTTGCTTCTTTTTTGCTTAATTTATCAACATTTTTATCTGTATTAACCGCATCAATATCAGCTCGAAAACCTGACATTTCAACTTTATCAAGCTTGTTATTTTTATCAGTATCATAGTGATTAAAAATTTGCACATTTTTCTCGTTAACGTTTTCTTTCGTTAACTCATAATTTGTGGCACTATCTGACAGTTTCGCATCTTGAAACTTAATTTCTTCGATTTCGTTAATATCCATAACTATCTCTCAATATATTTATAAACCCAACATTCAATATGTAATTTCACAAATAAAAATTATTGTTACAAAATGATATAAAAATGACAATCGATGTTGATCCATTAGATATTTTATAGATTAGTAATTTGGAGATGAGTTTAGGTTGGGATTCTTCACCTTCGCCTCGCATTAAACGGATACGCTTCGCTTACATCCTCTGCTCGGCTTGTTCAGAATGACGCCAATCAAAGAGTCTCACAAATTTCTCTACAAACCTTCATTCTTTTATAATGAATTTATTAAGAGAAAAAATAGAGGTTTTAAAGCTTTAATAACGAGGTTTACTTCTGTAATAACCTTTTACTTCTGTCCCATCCGAACGAACATACGAGTTTATAAAAACTACATCCCCTCCGAAAACTACTTCTCTATTTAAATCACCATTTGACGGCATTGTGCCTCTCATTGATTTTACTTGAGCCATAATTTCATTTTCACTTTCGGCAAATTCTTCTTTTGACATAGCTTCAACATCTTCTTTCGTATAAATTCTATCGTTTCCTGTCAATGGATTTTTATAGCCCGAATATTGTGAACTTTTTTGTTCTACAGGTTTTGGAATTTCCATACCAAAGGATTTTAATCCATATTGTTTTGCTAATTGATTTACATCTATTATTTGAGATTTATTTAATGACATATCTTCAGAAAACATTTCATAATTACTTTGCTTATCAAAGTTTGAAGGTAACGGTTGCCAATTTATAGGATTCATTCTTTTAATAATTTTTTGACTCTCTATATCTGAAAGATTTGATGAATGTAATTGTTTATAAATTTTATCATTATAAATACCATTTCGCTCTAAGTAAGACTTAGAAAATGTCGGCAAAGCTACATGCGTATAATCTGTTCCAAATTCCAACTCACCCATATGATTTTTGTCTAACATTTTCTGCACTACCTGTCTTGAATCAGGTGGGACAACAAAATCCAATGCTAATCCTTCTAGGTGTAAACTTGTATCTGAGGGCTTATTTTTTAATTTACCAATTTTATAATCATTAATAAGTTTTTGTTGCTCTTGTGGAGTTCTCCAACTTGATGTTATATAAAAAGGAACATCCATCTTATTTCTATATTTTTGCAAATTATTTGCACTATGCTGTAAATTTTCTAATATATCCTTTGTTGGTATATTTATGCTCCTATTTTTTGTCATTAATACTTCATTCCAAGTAAAGTTTTCTGTGCAATATACGTCATCTGGTAAAAGTACCTTTTGACCAGGCTTCAAACTTTTTAAATATACTTCAACATCTTTTGCCGTCCACAATTTTTTCATAAAATTTCTCCTATTTAAAAATATTAAACCATTACAAATAACACTGATTTATATCAGCAAAAATAAAACAATTCTGTCTTACTTAATAAATAACACTTGGGTAATGTTTTAAATCTTCTTTAAGATATTTTATTTTATCATTTAGTTTATATTCTTCGGCAAATTTAGGATACAGTTTGACAAAACTTTCATAGAATTTTATTCTACTATTAAGTTCTTCTCTTGAAATAATATATCTACCATCTGATATAATTCGCTCATCTGATTTATTGTACTCTAAATATTCTTGAAAAGGCTTGGACAAGTATTCTGCAAAATTTTCATAAATATACTTATTACTTTTCGCTAACAAATATTCACCTTCATCAAATTGAACTATTAGACCATACTTATAATATTTTTTTGAATATCTTTCCACTTGTAATGATATTGAATTATTTGATAATTTATATGGTAAATATATATTCTTATTTTGAATATCTTCAAAATTTGTATAAATTTCTATGAATCTATTAAAATTTTTTTCGGCTTCAATTGACCCTTTTTTATTTTTAAATTCTTTCTTATAATCTTTAGTTATTTTCCTTACGGAATTTATATCATCAAGATTATAAGAATCAAAATTTATAGCAAAACCCATACTTGAATTTAATAATAAACACAATAATAAAATAAATCTTTTCATAAATCTATTTTACCCATAATACAAATTTTTTCAACTTGAAAATTTATCACCTCTTTTCTATTTATTTTTCAACAGTGTTTATAAATATAATATTATCACATTATTTTATATTTGTCAACAGTGTTGATTTGCATTTTATTTGTGATATTATTTTCTTGAGGTGTATTATGAATAAACAAGAACAACTTATGAAATTTGGTACTGTACTCAAAAGTAGAAGACAATCTCTTAATCTTAGCCTTAGAGATGTTGAAAAATTATCCAATGTTAGTGCTGCTTTGATTACTAAACTTGAGAATGGAAAAATGGCTAACTTCCCTAAAGCTATTACCATTAAACAGCTTAGTGATGCTCTAAAATTTAAAAATGAATTATTTTTACTGGCAGATATTTTGTTTGAGCAAAAAGAATTGCAAACTCCAGAAAAATCTATTGAAGATGAATTAAGAGAAATTTTAGCAACTAAAACATCGCTTAATACAAAAAATATTAATCAGGTTCTATATTTTATTTCTGGACTAGAAAAATTACAAAAAATTGAAATGTTATAAAAAAAAGAGCCCTCTATTGAGGACTCTTTTTTATTATTATTTTTACTAATTATTCTTCAGTTGGATCTTCAGCTGTTGCATCCAATAAACTTGTTTGCTGAACTTCTTCAACTGGAGCAACTGGAGCTTCTGATGGTGTAATTTTGATAGTTACATCATCTTCATCTGGGTTAATAATTTTGTTTACTGAGCAAACTGTATCATTTTCAGATAAGTTTTGAGCTCTTACACCAGTCGCTGGTCTACCTTGTTGTGAAATTGAACCAGCATTCAATCTAGTTACTACACCAGAAGATGTTACTAACATAATATCATCAGAATCTCTAACGATAGTCAAGGCAACAAGTCTTGATGCTGAAGATTTAAACTTAGTAGCAATCAAACCGATACCACCTCTGTTTTGAGTTCTGAATTCTGAAAGTTTTGTACGTTTTCCAAAACCGTCTGATGTTACTACAAGTAAATCTGCATCATAATCTTGAGGAACAATATCGCAACCAACAATTTCATCACCTGTACGTAATTTCATAGAAATTACACCACGTGCACTTCTTCCTAGTGGTCTTAAATCTTGAATTGGGAATCTGATTGCCATACCACAAGATGTACCGATAATGATTTCATCTCTTGCAGTTGCAAGTTTTACCCAGTTCAAGCTATCGCCTTCATCAAGACCGATAGCAATAATACCGTTACGTCTGATATTAGAGAAGTTATCCAATTCAATACGTTTGATATTACCTTTCTTAGTTAACATAATCAAATTCAATTCTTTAGAGAATGAACTTACAGGAACAACTGCAGTAATTTTTTCATCTTGATCAATTGGAAGTACGTTTACAATTGGTAAACCTTTAGCCTGACGACCACCTTCTGGGAAATCATAAACATTCAAGCTATAAACTGTACCTTTTGATGAGAAGAATAACACTTTATCGTGCATCATAGCTGTAAAGAAGTGTTGAATATCATCATCCTCTTTAGTTTTCATACCTGATTTACCACGAGTTGCGCGGTTTTGACGTTCAAATGTATCTAGAGAAATACGTTTCAAATAACCTTGGTGAGTAATAAATACTGCCATAGGAGTATTTGGAGTTAAATCTTCGATAGTAACTTCACCTTGTTCTGGTAAAATTTGAGTTTTTCTATCGTCACCATATTTTTCTTTATCTTCTAAAAGTTCAGCTTTGATGATGTCTAAGATTTTTGCACGACTAGCTAAGATAGATTCGTATTCTGCAATTTTCTTCAACAATTCATCATATTCAGCTTTAACTTTGTCTTGTTCCAAACCTGTCAAACGTCTTAATTGCATTTCCAAAATAGCGTTTGATTGGTCAACATCAAGACCAAATCTGCTCATCAAACCTTCACGAGCATCATCAGTTGTTTTTGATCTTTTGATAAGTTCAATAACTTCATCAATTGAACCTAATGCAATGATTAAACCTGCCAAGATATGCGCTCTAATTTTAGCTTTTTTCAAGAAGAAAATAGTTCTTCTTGTAACAATTTCGATTCTGTGTTCAACAAACTCATTTAATACTTCGTACAAGTTCATCAAACGAGGTTGTTTACCACACAATGCAACCATATTCACACCAAATGTTGTTGCAAGTTGCGTATATTTGAACAAGTTATTTTTAACAACATCAGGTTTAGCATCACGTTTAAGTTCGATAACAATTCTCATACCTTCACGGTCAGATTCATCACGAATATCAGAAATACCTTTAATTCTTTCATCTTTAACAAGTTCTGCAATTTTTTCAATCAACATTGCTTTGTTAACTTGGTAAGGGATTTCTGTAACAACGATTGCAGTTCTAGCTTGACGACCGCCACCACCAGCAATTTCTTCAAAGCCAGCAACAGCAGACATTTTGATTGAACCTCTACCTGTTTCGTAAGCTTGTTTAATATCATTCAAACCAATAATTGTAGCTGCAGTAGGGAAATCTGGACCTTTAATATGTTCCATAAGTTCTGCAACAGTAATTTTTGGATTATCAATAAGAGCAATAGTACCGTCAACAACTTCACAAAGGTTATGAGGAGGCACGTTTGTTGCCATACCTACAGCGATACCAGAAACACCGTTTAACAATAACATCGGAAGTCTAACAGGAAGAACTGAAGGCTCTTGTAATGAACCGTCAAAGTTTGGTTCAAATTCTACTGTTTCACAATCAATATCAGCCAACATTGATTGAGTAATTTTGTGCATACGAGCTTCTGTGTAACGCATCGCAGCAGCCCCATCACCGTCAACAGAACCAAAGTTACCATGCCCGTCAACCATCAAGTATCTTGTTGAGAAATCTTGAGCCATACGAACCAAAGCTTCGTAAACTGAACTGTCACCGTGTGGGTGATATTTACCAAGTACTTCCCCAACGATACGAGCACACTTTTTGAATGGTTTATCAGGGTACATACCCAATTCGTTCATAGCATAAAGAATACGTCTGTGAACAGGTTTTAAACCATCACGAACATCTGGTAACGCACGACCAACGATAACACTCATCGCATAGTCAATATATGAACGTTTCATCTCTTCTCTTATATTTACAGGAACAATTTTCCCGTGTTCAAACATATTTTGTTGCTGAGTCAATCCTCTTCCCTCCAGTCTATACTCCTAAAAATAGTATAGCATAAACATACAGAAATAAGCCAACATCTTTACAAACAGTTAAGTTAAGCTAAAGTTTGATTGCAAACTAAACTTTTAATTCAATGTAAAACTTGCAAAAACCAAAACATAAACTTATCACTTAAACCAAGATAATAAAATCAATGCCAAACACCCTATTGGATATGAAAAAGCAAAAAAATCCTTAATAATATTTGCAGATTTTACTGGAGTAATCTTATTCCATCTAACACTATCAACTATAATAAGAGGAATCAAAACAATTCCAGCACACCCAAGCCCATATATTGTAACAATAAAAACTGCAACAGGTAACAATTCGTTTTGGGCCTTCTTAGAATAAATTACATCAGTAGGAGACAACGCTACTAAAAGCGACAAAAGCAAAACACTGATTGAGATAATACTTGCCCAAAACGAATATTTATAAGTAATAGAATTTCTGATTTTATTTAACATACATTTATCCTCTATTTTTCATATACATTGCATAATCTTCACGACGCCACTCAATATCAGATCGAATTTTTTCAGCAGGAGTACCTGCAATTAAGATATTTTCTTCCTCAAATTTCTTGTTAACCATTGACATTGCACCAACTACAGAGCCTTTTGGAATAACTGCACCTTTTAGAATCATTACTCTCATCCCAACCCAA